>NZ_JBAPXX010000059.1:0-33089 GCF_049284435.1 Acinetobacter sp.
CTTAACCATTCATGGTTAAGCCACCAGAAACACTCAATACCTGTCCGGTAATAAAACTGGCGTCATCACTTAAAAAGAAAGCAATTGAAGAGGCTAAATCTTCCGGTTGACCCAAGCGGCCCAGTGGAATGGCACGGATAAAGGCTTCACGTAATTTTTCCGGATTTGACGCGCCTTCAGTGACACCTGCAAGCAAAGCCGTATCGGTCGGTCCCGGGCAAATCACGTTTATTTTGATGTTGTGACGTGAGTGCTCACGAGCCAGCGTTTTAGAGAAAGATAATAATCCACCTTTACAGGCTGCATACACAGCTTCACCGGAAGAGCCGACCCGGGCTGCGTCAGAAGCAATATTGACAATACTGCCGGAATTGCGTTCAACCATGCCTTTCAGCACTGCAAAATGCATATTCAACATACCAACTAGGTTGATCTGGATCAGCTTTTCCCACTCTTGCGGATTGGTTTTAACAAAAGGTTTAAAAATATCCCAGCCGGCATTGTTGACCAGTCCATCGATTGGGCCGAGTTCAGTTTCGGTTTTTTGAACTGCCTGCTCAACCACATCACTTTGGGTAATATCACACTGAATTGCCAGTACCTGACCGTATGGATTGATTTCATTCGCCAGCTTTTCAGCCGCTTCCAGATTCATATCAAAAATGGCGACTTTGGCGCCTTCCTCTGCCAGACGTCGGCAGGTGGCAGAACCAATTCCGCCTGCTCCGCCTGTCACAATCACAACCTTGTCTTTTAATCCTTTCATTGCTCATCCCTACGCTATTTTGTTGTCGAATTTAATCGGCTGTTGTTCTAATTCGATGTGTTTCATCTAAAATAGAAAGAGATTGAAAATATGTCAATATATTTACATAAAATAATATTTATAAATTTATATTTATATATTTATCAAATATTTAATATTTTTATTTACACAATGTATTGACCTATATTGGTTTTTGGCTTTAGATTAATTTGAATCTGACTCCACTCTAGGGCCAAAATATGTCTTTTACATGACAGATAATTTATTCCTTTAAAATTAGGAAGAAAGCCTTAGATATTTAGCAAGTGAGCACACTGGAAGTGAGGAGAAAAAGAGAGATTTCCAAGCCATAAAACTGATTAAGTCAGAATTTAAATAGGAAAATTTCTGCAAAAACACTATGATTTTTAAAAGAAATTATAATAGAAACCGATTTGTGCGAAAAAGCGATAGGCTATACCCAGCGCGGCTCGGCTATTTCAGTTTTGAGGATGTCCAATATTGTGAGTGATACTTTGTCAAAAAAATATAATCAATCCTTATATTCTGCCCATAACCGGCTTTTTTTCCGTCTGTTTCAGGTGGGAAACAGTTTGGACCGTAAATGCCTCAATGAGCTGAAAATATCCCCAGTGCATTGGGCAGTGCTGGGTGCCCTGTCTCGTCCAAAAGTTAAATCAGGAATGTCATTTTCTGATCTGACTGAATATCTGGGCGTGAGTCGGCAAAATCTGGACGCAGTGTTAAAACGGCTGGAACGTGACGGTCTGGTCGAGCGAGTCATTAGTGAACAGGACCGGCGCGCTAAAATTGTTGCGCTGACGGCTGAAGGCTTGGAAACATGGGACAACTTGCAAGCTGATTTCTTTGATTTTTATGGTCAGGCCTTAAATAAGCTGGCCTTTGATGATGTGGTTACCCTGATTCATCTGCTCAATAAAGTAAATGATGGTTTAAAAAGTATTCATCTGCATAAAGAAACAGATCAAGAATAAACAAATAGAAATACAGCTTTAATTGATGAATATAAAAAAAGAGCCTGTATTCAGGCTCTTTTTTTGAAGTTGAAATTATGCCTTTTGTGGATCGTATTGACGGTCTTTAATGAAAATCCCGGACACTGCTCCACATAAGAAATAGGCACCGCCCATAATCAGGAAGCCTAGGCCAATTGAACCACCGCTGGCTGCCGCGCCAATAATCGCAGGTGCAAACATGGCGCCAATACGACCTGCATTATAAGCACCACCTACCGCAGTACCACGAATCGAAGTGGCAAAGCTTTCAGTCATATAAGTGGCATTAATTGCATATGGAATACCGTACAGGAATCCAAAGAAAATCAGCAGATAAGCAATGTTATCTGGCGTATTGAATAGCACAATCACGGGCAGGAAAATCGCCGTTCCAATTGCTCCAAAGGAAAAGACAGCGCGTCTACCCAAATGGTCTGCGGCAAAGCCCGCCAGAATTTTCCCGAAAATCATTGCCACATAGGTACCAATCATATAGCCGGCCATGGATTTAAAATTCATGTGCAATTCAGATTCCAGATATGCCGGCATCCAGTTGTTTACCCCATAGTAGCCAAATTGCAGAAAACCGGCGGTAAAGATCCACAAGATGAACATTCTGCGATTCGCAGGATCCGCGAAAATCTCTTTGACTGTGCTTTTTTTGGCGGGCTGCTGTGCTGTGATTTCAGCGGGGGCATATAGACGCTGCAAACGTGCACGCTGCCAGGATTCCGGCTCAGGAACTAATTTCTGGATAAAAATCGCCATAACCGAGGGAATAATGGCAATAAAAAACAGGGTTCGCCAGCCATATTCCGGAATGATCCAGCCTGCCAGTAAAGTGGCCACAATATAACCGACGGTCCATCCTGCCTGTAAGGTACCTAAAACCGTGGTGCGATATTCAGTTGGAACATATTCAGCCATGAGCGTATTGGCTGCAATATATAAAGAGCCAATGCCAAAGGCAGAAAGAAAGCGTAAAACAGCAAATTGTTCAAAGTTTTGTGCAAAGCCTAAGGCTGCAGTCAATATAGAAAATACCAGAATCGAAATGACTACGGTACGTACACGGCCTAGACGGTCACAGGCCCAGCCACCTATAAAGCCACCAATCGCCATACCTGCTAAGGTAAAACTGCCTAGTGTACCGGCCTGCAGATTACTGAGACCAAACTCTGCTTTCAGGCTATTTAAACTGAAGGACAGCAGCAACATGTCCGCGCCATCCACCAGTAAAGCGAGAAAGGCGAAAATAAAAGCAATTTGCTGGGTTCGTTTGGTCGTGGGTTTAATCTTTTCTAATTCTCTAGCTAAATCCGTCATATTTAAATCTCTGTTTTCCTATCCTTAGGTTTTCATGATCTTTTTATATTTAAAGCTATTCCGCTAATGAATATGCTTTAAGGCTAATCTGTTTTTTAATTCACTTGATTGACTCCTTTTTTTAATCCTGTCTGGGAGATTCCTTTTTATCAGTTACCTCTTGTTCTGCGTTCATGCTTATATTTGCATCAGGCTAAAGAAAATAAGATGAATATTCAATCATTCTAGATGTTTTATTTTGTTATACGAAATTTATTATCATAAAGTTGATTGTTCTTTCATTTTCATATAGCTTTAAAAAGAGGGATAAGAACGATATGTCATTTGAATAAGACCGAACAGGGAGCGTAATAATGGGTGCCTTAACAGGATTTCGTGTACTGGATTTAAGCCGGATTTTGGCTGGGCCTTGGTGTAGCCAGATTCTGGCTGATCTGGGTGCAGAAGTGATCAAGATTGAAAAACCGGATCATGGGGATGATACCCGTATCTGGGGACCACCCTGGCTTAAAAACAATCAGCAGGAAGATACCCATGAATCGGCTTATTATCTGTCAGCCAACCGTGGCAAGCACTCGGTTGCAATTGATTTATCTACCCCTGAAGGTCAAAGTATTATCAGAAAACTTGCTGAACAAAGCGATGTAGTCATTGAAAACTATAAAGCCGGTTCGTTGAAAAGATATGGGCTGGATTATGAAAGTCTGAGTCAGCTAAATCCAAGACTGGTGTATTGTTCTATTACCGGTTTTGGCCAGAATGGTCCACGTGCTCAAGAGCCGGGCTATGATTTTATCGTTCAGGGAATGGGCGGCATGATGAGTGTCACTGGCGAACGTGATGATCTGCCCGGTGGTGGCCCGCAAAAAGCAGGTCTGGCCTTTGCCGATTTGACCACTGGCTTATATGCCGCAATTGCCATTCAGGCGGCTTTGTTGTCCCGTGAGAAAACCGGTGAAGGTCAGTATATTGATATGGCGCTGTTAGATACTCAGGTTGCTTCCCTCTCTGTTCTGGCCATGAATTATCTCACCTCAGGCAAAGTACCCGGTCGCTTCGGAAATGCACATGCCAATATTGTGCCCTATCAGGTGTTTAAAGCCCAAGAAGGTGAATTTATTATTGCCTGTGGTAATGATCTGCAATTTCAAGCTTTGTGTCAGGCCGTTGGTTTGGCTAAGGTGGCAGAAGATCCTCGCTTCTTGAAAAATTCAGGACGTGTTACACATCGTGAAGAACTGACCACAGTTCTACAGGCTCATTTCTATACTCGACCAGCAAAAACCTGGGTGGATCTAATCCATGCGGTTAAAGTACCGGTAGGAATGATCAATGACCTGAAACAGACTTTGGAAGAAGAACAGGTATTGGCACGTGATATGGTGATTAAAATGCCGCATACCTTACGTGAAGATTACACCTCAATCGGCTCACCGATTAAACTCTCCAAGACACCGGTAGAATATAAAAAGGCCCCACCTTGTCTTGGTGAAGATACCGATGCCATTTTGAGTCAATATTTAAGTTCTGCTGAAATGGAAGAACTGAAAAGCAAAAAAGTCATCCAGCAGCGATAAGCCTGCAAGCAGTAAAAAAGGAATCTTTCGATTCCTTTTTTATTTTAAATATAATGAATTAGATCATTCCTTGGCAGGTTTTTGCACTCGGCTGAACAGTACGAGGCAGTTCACGACGCAGAATTTTGCCTACTGCCGACTTGGGCAATCCAGACACAAACTCAATGTATTTGGGCAGTTTATAACTAGTCAGTTGCTGCTTCAGAGAAGTCATGACTTCTTCTTGGGTCAGAGTTTCATCCTGTTTCACAATAAATGCCTTCGGTACCTGTCCAGATTTTTCATCATCAATACCAATCACTGCACATTCCAGTATTTTAGGATGTTTGGACAGTACGCCTTCCAGCTCATTGGGATAAACATTAAATCCGGACACCAGAATCATGTCTTTTTTGCGGTCCAGAATGGTGATATAGCCTTGTTCGTCCATACAACCGATATCACCTGTCAGAAAGAATCCATCTTTGGTAAATACCTGTGCTGTTGCTTCCGGTTGCTGCCAGTATCCTTTCATCACCTGTGGACCACGTATGGCTATTTCTCCAGCCTGATTCAGCTCTACAGGTTTTCCTTCATCATTCAGAATCAGAATTTCAGTCCCTGCCAATGGCAAGCCAATCGTGCCACTAAATCGCCGGCTTAAAGGCGGGTTAAAAGTTGCAGTCGGTGAGGTTTCAGAAAGTCCGTAGCCTTCATAAATCTGGCAGCCTGTGACCTCATGCCATAACTCTGCCGTATTTTTCAGAATAGATGCCCCTCCGCCGGTTGTGGTTTTCAGGCTTGAATGATCCAGTTCACGAAAACGTGAATGATGCGCCAAGGCATTAAACATGGTATTCACCCCGGGGAAAACAGTGGGTGGATGTTTCTGGTATTGATCTACCAAAGCATCCAGATCTCTCGGATTGGGAATCAGGACATTAGCGAAACCACGACTTAAGCCATAACTGAACAGGCAGATGGTAAATCCATAAATGTGATACAGCGGCAAGGCACAGAATACATATTCATCTTCAGCGGCATAGCGGTCACCAAAATAGCTAATGAATACGGTACTGTTTTGGGCGATATTAAATAGAATATTGCGATGGCTCAGTTCCGCGCCTTTAGAAACCCCTGTGGTGCCTCCCGTGTATTGCAGAATGACCGTATCTTCCTGATGCTGTACTGGCGGTTCAAAATCAATAATCTCTACCTGATTTATTGCCTGTTTAAAGTCAGAAAACTGCTTATCCGGATATTGTGCTGCCTGACTATAAATAGTACTTGGCTGCTCTTGAATAAAATCGAGTGGATTGGTTGAAATCACATATTTAAGTTCGGTGCATTCATTCAGATTATTCAATTGCTCCAAAGTTTGGCCCAGAATAATCAAGGCTTCTGCATCTGAGTCCTGTAGCTGATGATACAGTTCACGCTGGGTATACATAGGGTTGACATTGACCAGCACATAGCCAGCACGAATAATCGCAAAAGTAGCAATTGGATATTGAATAATATTCGGCAACATCACCGCAATACGGCTGCCACCAGTCAGCCCAAGACTCTGTAAATAGCTTGCCAGTTTCTGACTATACACATCGATATCTTGATAACTGAACTTGCGATCCAGATAGAAAAATGCCGTTTTATTCTGAAATTTCACCAGATTCTCAGCAATTGTCGTGCTCAGGGTTTTCTCAGGATCTGGCCGGGTAAACTCCGGATTGATATTCCACTTTTTATATTCTTCCATCCATGGCTGACTGCTCATGACTATACTCCTGTCCTGGATTTACATTTATTTTGTATAATTGAAACTATAAGATTTTGATTTTCATTAAATATTTTTAAACCACTTTCTGCTGTCTCGATTCAACATACTGATAGTAATAACCGCTACGAATAAAATGCTGATTTTTATCTCTAAATGAATGTGCATAATCCGGCCAGACCAGAGTTAGCTTGTGACTGACCGGGTCCATATACCAGCTTTTACAGCTTTCTGATAACCAGACACTACCTTGGGAAAGCTGCTGTAGCTCCTGCATATAGCTATTTTCAGCGTTCTGATTCGCTTCGAAAACCTGAATTTGTTGCTGTTCAAAAAACTGCAAGGCATCCAGCACCAGATCAAACTGGGTTTCCAGAAAATAAAGCGCTGAATTATGCCCACTTCCGGTGTTTGGCCCATTCAGGATGAACAGGTTTGGAAAGTTGTGTACGGTCGTTGACTGATAACCCTGCATACCGCTGGACCATTGCTGCTCCAGGCTTAAACCCTGTTTACCCACTACCTTTGTGGCATAGGGTGGACGTGCCGCTTCAAATCCTGTCGCAAATATGATGATATCTGCAGAAAATTTATTTCCAGCCTGGCTTAATACACCATCTTTCGTAACTTCAGCCAAAGCTGAATCTTCAAGTGTGACATGTGGTTTTAAAAAGGTTGGATAATAATCATTAGAAAGCAATAAGCGCTTACAACCAGGTTCATAATGCGGCGTAAGTTTGCGCTGTAATTCAGGATCTGAAATCTGATGTTTTAAGAATTGCAGGCAGTTTTTCTTGACCCGCTCAATCTGGCTTTTCAGATTACGGCGCTGGGCAAAATTGTATTCATTGCCCCAAAACAAGGAATGTCTTAAGGCTGACATACTGTCCGGATCTTTGCGGAAAAGCTGTTTTTCTGACTCAGAATAAGGTCGGTCTGGTCGGGGCAAAATATATGGCGCACTACGTTGCAAGACGGTCAGGCTTTTGGCTGTTTTTGCAATTTCCGGCACAAGCTGAACGGCCGAAGCCCCTGAACCCACCACAACGACATGTTGATTTTCCAGATTCAGCTCGTGGTTCCAGCGTGCTGAATGCATCACTTGGCCTTCAAATTCTTCCAGCCCCGGAATTTGCGGGAGATGCTCATCTGCCAGATGCCCGGTTGCGGTAATTAAAATCTCAGCCTGATACAGACCTTTAGAGGTGCGAATTTCCCAGATGCGTTCTTTAGCATTCCAGTTAGCTTTTTCCAGATGGGTATGAAAATCGATATGTGGCCGGATATTTTCCTGATCACAGCATTGAATTAAATAATGCTGAATTTCTGCTCCGTGTGGAAAGACCCGAGACCAGTCCGGATTTTTAATAAAAGAGAAAGAATATAAATGGGAGGGTACATCACAGGCGACCCCTGGATAGGTATTGTCACGCCAGGTGCCGCCCACTTCTGCTGCCCGTTCAATGATTTTGAAGTCGTGGATGCCCTGCTGTTTAAGGCGGATTGCCATGCCTAATCCACCAAAACCGCTGCCTACAATTAGAATCTTGCTGCGCTGTCCTTGAGCTTGCATTATTTATCTCCTTTAAGGCATATAAGGCTGGATTTTTTGATTCACCAGATATTGTTCTGGATGCTGGCTAAACTGGTTTACCAGTTGCACCACTTCTGCTGGCGCTTCGATATAGAGCGCATGTCCTGAAGAAATTTCGATATAGCGACTGTTCTGAATTGAAGCAAACAGCAGTTTTGCTTGCGCTACAGGCACCATGCGGTCTTCACGGCAAGCCACAATCAAGGTCTCTGCACGAATCTCAGGCAAGATCGATGTAATATCAATGTGATAATTCAATTCCCGCTGTTTGGCTGCATCTTGGGAAGATTTAATAAAGCGTGCCAGATCCAACACCTGCTGTTCGCTACGTGCAGACAGATAATCATCGCTATACAGGCAATAATTGACAAAATGCGGCAAGGCCGCAGATTGTTCAGTAAATAATTGCTGCCAGATAACCGTACGTAGTTGTTGCACCGAGCTAGTTTTGGCCCAGCCGGCTAACAGGATCAAACGCGCCACGCGCTGTTTTAAACTGGCTGCCACTTGTGCAGCAATCACTGCACCGAGTGAATAGCCCACCACTGTAATGGTTTCATCTTCTGCAACCGCATGCTGAATCAGTGCTTCAACTTGCTGGCTAAAATCGGTCAGCGCCAGATCGGCTTTATCTGGGGTATGCAAATCAATGGATAAAACCCGCTGATGAATGCCCAGCATCGGGAAAATATAGCTGAAATGCTTGTCGGTGTTTCCACCGGTACCATGAATCAGAATAATAGTCGGAAATGCAGAACGCTGTCCGACTTCATGAAAAGTAAGCTGCAGATCAGCATAAGGAAACTGTCGAGTAATCATGTCTAAATCCATATAGACTCCTGATCTTGTTGTTTTATGGTTTATTCAACACCCGAGAATAAATCTCAATATTTGAATTGGGTCAGGATGCAAAAATTATTAAAAAAAGACCCACGACATGAGTATCGTGGGTCAAAAGGTTTAATCGAATTTGAACTCTTCAGGTTCAAGTAAAAACAGGCTTTCACCACCCGCCTGAATATTGGCAAGGTGGGTTGAAGTTCTTGGCAAAATACGTGCAAAGAAGAATTGTGCCGTTTTGATCTTGGCTGCATAGAACGGATCAGTATTGCCGTCTTCAATTTTCTGCTGCGCAGTAATTGCCATTTTCAGCCACAAATAAGCGGACACGACATAACCAGAGAAATATAAGTAGTCAACTGATGCCGCACCGATTTCATTGGCTGATTGTTGCGCCTGAGCCTGAACGGTTCTGGTTAATTCCAGCCATTGTTCAGTCAACTGGCTGACTTGCGCAATTTGCTGGCTAAACTGGGCATGTTGTTGTTGCTCTTTTACAAAGCCCTGAATTTCATCGGTTAATGCGGTCAGCAGACCCAGTTTTGAACCTAGAACTTTACGCGCCAGTAAATCGATAGACTGAATTTCAGTGGTTCCTTCATAGAGGCTGGCAATACGTGCATCACGGGCAATCTGTTCCATGCCATGTTCAGCAATATAACCGTGACCACCGAAAACCTGCATACCATGTTTAGCCGCTTCTATGCCGGTTTCAGTCATTAATGCTTTGGCAATAGGGGTTAATAATGCCAGACGGTCTTCAGCTGCTTTCTTTTCTTCAGGGCTGTCAGTGGCTTCAGCGATATCGGCATAGGTCGCCAGATAATATGCAAGTGCACGTGAGCCTTCTGCAAATACCTTTTGAGTCAGCAGCATATTACGTACTGCTGGATGCACAATAATTGGATCCGCAGGCAGGTTTGGATCTTTCGCACCTTCAAGTGAACGCATCGCCAGACGGTCTTTGGCATAAGCCAACGCACCCTGATAAGAAGATTCTGCTGCTGCCAAGCCTTGAATGGCTGTACCGATACGTGCCGAGTTCATAAAGGTAAACATGCAGTTCAGGCCACGATTTTCAGGACCGATCAGGAAGCCTTTGGCATTGTCAAAATTCAGCACACAGGTCGCATTGCCGTGAATGCCCATCTTGTGTTCAATGGCGCTACACACCACGCCATTGCGGGAAGCCACATTGCCAGCTTCATCCAGATTGTATTTAGGCACAATAAACAGCGAAATACCTTTGGTTCCTGCAGGTGCATCTGGTAAACGTGCCAACACGATATGCACGATATTTTCAGCCAGGTCATGCTCACCGGCTGAGATAAAGATTTTCTCACCACTGATGCTGTAGCTGCCGTCTTCATTTGGCACTGCTTTGGTACGGATCAGCCCCAGATCAGAACCGGCATGGGATTCAGTCAAGCACATGGTTCCAGTCCAGCGACCTGCAATTAAAGGTACCAGGAATTTCTGTTTTTGTTCATCACTACCGTGGTGCTCTAAAGTACGCATGGCACCATGGGACAGGCCTGGGTACATGCCCCAAGACCAGTTAGTTGCGGTAATAATTTCTGAAATAGCAATACGGTATAAGGTTGGGAAGCCCTGACCGCCATATGTTTCATCACCAGTTAATGAGGTAAAGCCGAGTTCTACATATTTGTCATAAGCTGCTTTAAAACCATCCGGTGTTGTTACGATGCCATCCTGCAAACGGCAACCCTGCTGGTCGCCTGTCGCATTAATCGGTAGAAGTTCGTTTTGGCAAAAATCAGCAGCGACTTCAAGATATTGCTCCATAATATCCATAGAAACCTTGTCGGCGAATTTTGCATAGCCCTGATATTTCTGTTCAACGTTTAACAAGTCTTTCAGGACAAACTTCATGTCTTTTAATGGCGCAATATAATTTCTCATCGTAATTCCCTTGTATGAGTTCTAATTTGTATATTTATGACTATTAATTTCATAATACAAAATTATGTTTTAAATCCACTATAATATAATTTAAAGAATAAAATCTAGTCATTCGATGAAATTTCCCATTTAAAAATAAAAAATATACAGGATGAAAAAAAGCCATTCATGGTGGAATGGCTTTTCTATTCAGCAACTGCCCTAAAGCTGATTAACGTGGAAAAAATTGAGCTAAACGTTGCTGAACAATCTGCTCTGCCTCCTGCATGATATTTTCAATCAGCACCTGACAAGTCGGAATGTCATGAATTAATCCCATCACTTGACCTGCAGTCAGAACTCCCGCATCCACATCGCCATTTTCTAAAGCGAGCTTGCCTTTTAGGCCACTCACATAGGGACGAATTTGTTCAAACTCCAGACCTGGATCTTCACTCATTTTAACGACTAGATCAGATACTGCATTTTTGGCAACACGGGCAGTATTCCTGAACTGTCGATACAGCAGATGTGTCGCCCTTTCATCATTATCGACATAGAACTGCTTGATGTTTGAATGGATCGGCGCTTCCTGAGTGGCACAAAAGCGTGTACCCATATTGATGCCTTCAGCACCTAAAGCCAAAGCTGCGACCAAACCACGGCCATCAGCAAAACCGCCACTGGCCACAATCGGCACAGTGAGCTGATCTGCTGCCGCAGGAATTAAAATCAGGCCAGGAATATCGTCTTCACCGGGATGGCCTGCACATTCAAAACCATCAATCGAGATAACATCCGCGCCAATTCTTTGTGCTGAAAGCGCATGACGAACGGAAGTACATTTATGAATGACAATAATGCCATGTTGCTTAAATGCTTCAATATGTTCATGAGGCTTGTTGCCTGCCGTCTCTACAATCTTGATACCGCTTTCAATGATCGCTTGTCGGTATTCTACATACGGCGGCGGATTCACAGCAGGCAATAAAGTCAGATTGACGGCAAAAGGCTGATCGGTCATTTCACGGCAGCGTGAAATCTCTTTGATCAGTGCTTCTGGGGTGGGTTGAGTCAGTGCAGTCAGCGTTCCCAGGCCGCCAGCATTGGATACGGCACTGGCCATTTCTGCAGTGCCGACCCACATCATACCGCCCTGAATAATCGGATAGCGAATGCCTAAAAGCTCGGTAATACGCGTTTGAATTTTCATAAATGCTCTCCTTAGCATCCGGTAAATTGTGCAGGGCGTTTTTCGACAAAAGCCTGAACACCTTCTTTATAGTCCTGACTGCTCAGAGCCAGATATTGCAGGTTTTGTTCCAGCTCCAGTTGCTGGTCCATGTTATTTTCAGCACTGCGTTGCAAGGCCTGTTTAGTTAAAGCCAGTGCATAAGTCGGCTGTTGAGATAATCGCTGTGCAATGTCGTCGATATAAGCATCAAATTCTGTATCTGGAAGCATTTTCCAGATCATGCCCATTTCCGCGGCTTCTTTGGCATGCACAGGTTCCCCCAGAAAAGTTAGTGCCATGGCACGCGCATAACCGATTAAACGTGGCAACATCCAGGTGCCCCCAGCATCGGGAATCAAGCCAATTTTAGAAAAAGCCTGAATAAATCGGGCACTTTCCTTGGCAATGACCAGATCACAGGCCAGCGCGATATTGGCACCTGCACCGGCAGCCACACCATTCACTGCTGCGATCACCGGTTTGGGACTCTGGCGGATCAGGTTAATCAAGGGATTATAGTATTTGGCCAGTGAGCCTTGCGGAGGCAAAGGCACATTGCCTAACTGACCAGAACGTTCTTTTAAATCCTGTCCCGCTGAAAACGCCCGGCCTTTGCCGCGAATCACAATCACCCGAATATCCAGATCTGTATTCCAGTTTTTCAGCACCCGCTGCACTTCCTCATGCATTTGCCGGTTAAAACTGTTGAGTGAATCCGGACGGTTAAAGCTTAAAGTCGCGACTCCTTGCTGAACCTGAGTTTGAATCGTTTCCCACATCATCAATTTCCTTATTTTTTGCCTGTATCCCTACAATTAATAGCCTTTATTGACATCTACCTGATGGCACAAATCCAGCCCGAGATTTAAACGTCGGTCATTTTCCAGAATCTGTTCCACCACCACAGACATGGGCGCATGTGAGGCAACGTGAGGCGTAACTACGATCTTTTCATGCTGCCAGAATGGATGTCCAGCAGCCAAAGGTTCCTGTTCAAATACGTCGACAATTGCACCACGTAAATGGCCTGAATCTAGCGTGTTTAATAAATCCTGCTCGATTAAATGCTGCCCACGACCCACCTGAATGAGAGCAGCCTGATCGGGTAATTGTTTAAATAGCTGTTCAGATAAGATGCCAGTATTGTCTGCAGTTAAAGGCATTAAATTAATCAAAATCTGGCTCTGGGCCAGGAACTCGGAAAGCTGTTCTGATCCTACATAGCTTTTGACCTTATCAATCTCTTTTGGGGAATTGGACCAGCCTAATACCTGATAGCCCATGTCAGCAAAACGTTCTGCCACATAACCGCCCATATGGCCAAGACCCATAATCCCGATCTGGATATGATGGCTATAACTTTGACGATACTGTTTCCATAGCTGCTGCTTTTGTTGTTGGATCATGCGGTCAAAATAACGCTGGAAATACAGCACGCCCCAGAGCAGATAATCAAACATGCCTTTTTGATGATGTGGATCCAGTACCCGGCAGACTGACTGGTCAGATCTAATCTCGTTTAAATTTAAATGTTCAACCCCTGCAGCAATCGAATGAATCAGGCTAAGTTCTGGAAGCTTCCGCAGTTTTTCCAGATCTGGAAACCACGAGGCTGCTGTGGTCGCCAGTTCTGCTTCCGGGCTGTCCAATGTACAAAAACTGCCAGCAGGTGCATATTTCTGAAAAGACTTCACCAGAATTGCTTCAATATTCGGAACAGTACTGGAAAGCACAATCATGATGTATACTCCGTATACTGATACTCAATCAGGGATAACGCAGCCTGCCAGGCACGCTGTAAAATCGATTCAACTAAAGGGCTGGCGAACTGTTTAGCTGTTTTAATCCGTACATCTTCACTTGGATAATGCAGTTCGGCACCTCCACTTAAAGCCTTGACCTGCGCCTGACAGGCACGCTCCAGAAAATAGATTTCATGAAAGGCCCGTGCAATCGTTTCACCAGCCGTTAATAGGCCATGATTGCGTAAAATCATGGCGCGATGGCCGCCCAGGTCCTGAATCAAGCGCTCCTGTTCATCTGTTGACAGTGCCACGCCTTCATATTCGTGATAGGCCACTTGCTGATAAAATTTCAGCGCATGCTGGGAAATTGGCAGAAGTCCGTCTTTCTGTGCAGAAACTGCTATGCCATCTGCGGTATGCGTATGAATGACGCAGTTCAGATGAGCATGTGCTTGATGAATCGCGGAGTGGATGACGAAGCCAGCCATATTCACCGGCTTGTCCTGTTCATAGCTTTCTACGACCTGCCCTTCATGCTTAATCTTGACCAGCGTGGAGGCACACATTTTTTCAAAAGCGACACCATACTGATTAATCAGAAAACAGTCAGGCTGATCGGGAACTCTTAAACTGATGTGAGTATCAATCAGGTCCGTCATCCGATAATGCGCAATAATGCGATAAAGCGCTGCGAGTTCACAGCGTGCCTGCCACTCGGTATCTGTGACGAGATTTTTTATTGTCATCGTTCCATCCTGGAAAAATATAGCATTTCGATCATTATCTGTTATATCATAATTTCAGAAAAACAGAATATTATTTCATAAGGCGAAATAAATCATTACAAGGAGTAGAGATGCCCACTTCACAATTAAACGGACTTGAATATCTAACCGCAATTAAAAATGGGGAAATTCCCAGTTCAGCCATGAGTGAAATTATTCCCATGCGTCTGACCTTGGTACGCGAAAACTATGTGGAATATGAGGTGCATCCTGATCAGCGCCATTACAATTTACAAGGTGGAATTCATGGCGGCTTTTGTGCAACGGTTTTAGATAGTGCGACTGGCGCTGCCGTGCATACGACAGTAGATGCAGGTGTCAGTTTCTCGACCATTGACCTGAATGTGAAAATGCTGAAAGCGATGAAAAGCGGCGAAACTTATACTGCGATTGGTGAAGTTATCCGGATCGGACGCAATGTACTGACCTCAGAAGGCCGAATTATCGATAATGAAGGTAAAGTTTATGCCTTTGGGTCGGCAACATTATTAGTCACTGACCGTAAGTAATCATTACACCGATGTAATCAATCCCTGCTTTATGCAGGGATTTTTATTTTGAAAGAAAAATCCCAATAAAAAATGTCATGCATAGCAAATATGCATGACATTCAAGGTTTAACTCAAATTGTTATGCAGCTTCAGGGTTTTCAATCACCATCGCCAGCCCTTGACCTAGACCAATACACAGACTGATCACGGCATATTTTTTACCGGTACGCTGTAACTGACGTGCAACGGTTAAAGCCAAACGCGCACCCGAACAGCCCAGTGGATGACCAATGGCAATCGCACCACCATTTGGATTGACACGTGGATCATCCAATGCGACATCCAGACCTTTCAGGCAAGATAATACCTGACTGGCAAAGGCTTCATTAATCTCGATGATATCCATGTCGTCCAAAATTAAGCCTGCACGTTGTACTGCCTTTTTAACCGCTTCAATTGGGCCTGCACCCATGATGCGTGGCTCAATGCCAGCGGCTGCAGAAGACAGGATACGAGCCAAAGGTTTTAGTCCATACTGTTCCTGAACTTTTTCACTGCCGATAATCAGTGCTGCAGCGCCGTCATTGATTCCTGATGCATTACCCGCTGTTACTACACCACCTTCAAATAGCGGTTTTAACTTAGATAAAGCTTCAAATGTTGAAGATGCACGTGGATGCTCATCCTCAGTAATTTGTTTAGACGGCAATTTGCGTCCTTGAGAAACTTCAATCGGGGTAATTTCACCTTCAAAGAAACCTGCTTCTTTCGCTGCCTGATATTTTGCCTGTGATGCAGCAGCAAAGGTGTCAGCCTGTTCACGGCTAATACCGAATTCTTCAGCCACGTTATCACCCGTTTCAGGCATGCTGTGCGCGCCAAACTGATCCGTGAATTTACGGTTCGGGAAACGGGTACCAATCGTGGTGTCATAAATTTTGGCATCACGTGAATAAGCGCTTTCTGCCTTACCCATCACAAAAGGTGCGCGGGTCATGCTTTCTACGCCACCAGCAATGTACAACTCGCCTTCGCCTGCAGTAATGGCACGTGCCGAATCAATCACCGCACCGAGACCTGATGCACATAAGCGGTTTACCGTCTGACCCGGAACAGTTACCGGCATACCCGCTAACAATGCTGCAAAACGTGCCACATTACGGCTGTCTTCACCGGCCTGGTTGGTACTACCAAAAATTACATCTTCTACATCTGCTGCCGGGATACCGGTTTTTTCCAGCAGGTTTTTAATGACTGTAGCTGCCAGATCATCTGGGCGTACGCTTGACAGACTTCCAGCATGGCGACCGATTGGTGAACGCAAACCATCATAAATATATGCATTTAACATGAGTGTTATTCCTTTAACTTTTTAATTAATGTGTAGTATGAACAAGGGGTAAACCCAGCTGAACACGGCGACGCAACCAAGGACTTGGGCGATAACGCTGGTCACGAGTAATCGCAGTCATGCGATCTAGAATTTTCAGGATTTTTTCAGCACCCAGCACATCCCCCCATTCAATTGGCCCATATGGATAGCCAAGACCTAATTTCACTGCGATATTGATATCTTCTACAGTTGCAACGCCTTGCTGGGCAATATCACAGCCGAGATTCACAATCATTGCCAAAGCACGTTGAGCCACAAAGCCGACGCTTTCCTGAATTACGCTGGCGGTCACACTATCCAGATTGAAAATCGATTGGGCTGCTTTTACCAGCTCAGGTTGGGTGACAAAAGTTGGCATCAAGGTACGGTGTTTGTTCAGACCATATAGCAGATCGATGCACACCACTTGCTGAGGTGCCACCTGATAACGGACAGCGGCTGAAGTTGCATCTTCACCATAAGTGGCAATCAGGATTAAAGCATCTGCTGAAGGTGTCTCAGTTTGCTCAATCTGAATGTTGAACTGTTGCAGATATTGCTCAAGTGACTGACGGTCTTCGTCATATTCGGTGCCTAGCCAGACTGATGGATATAGACTTAACTTTTCAACTAATGCTGGAGCAACATCACCTTCTTTGCTACCCGAAGTGTAATCATAGAAACCTTTACCGGTTTTACGACCTAACTGCTTGGCAATAAAACGCTGACGGGTAATCACGCTTGGACGGTAACGTGCTTCTTCATAATACTGGTGATAAATCGATTCACTGACTGGGTGCGAGACATCCATACCGGTCAGATCACCTAATTCAAACGGCCCCATCTTGAAACCGATTCCGTCACGGTAGATCCTGTCAATATCATAAAATGGTGTGACATTTTCATTCAGAATTGCATAGGCTTCGCTACCAAAGGCACGGCCGGCATGGTTAATGATAAACCCTGGCGTATCTTTAGCTTTGACCGGACGATGGCCCATTTTTGTAGAGAGCTGGGTTAATGCTTCAATGATATCAGCACGGGTATTAAAGCCTTCAATCACTTCGACCACTTTCATGAGTGGGACCGGATTAAAGAAGTGATAACCGGCAACACGTTCTGGCTGCTTACAGTTGGCAGCAATTGCACTGATCGACAACGAAGACGTATTGGATGCCAGAATCGCTTCTGGCTTTATAATTCCTTCCAGTTGCTGCATCAGTTTTTGCTTGATTTCCAGATTTTCAATAATCGCTTCAACAATCAAGTCACAATCTTTCAGGTCTTCTAGCTGTTGGGCAGTCGACAGATGAGCAATATCTTCAGCGGCTTTTTCATGGCTGAATTTACCTTTATCTGCCAAGGTATTTAATGTTTTGGCCAGTTTGTCCTGTGCCTGTTTGGCTGCCCCTTCTTTGGCATCAAACAGTACCACATCATGACCAGACTGAATCGCGATCTGGGCAATACCTGCTCCCATCGTACCTACACCAATAATGCCGATTTTCTGAATCTGAATACTCATGCTTATCGTCCCTGATAATTTGGTTTACGTTTTTCGATAAAAGCCTGCATGCCTTCTTTTTGATCTTCTGAAGAAAACAGCATCTGGAAAGACTTACGTTCCAGGGTAAGTCCAGCATTGAGCGGCACATCTTCGGCCAATAAAGCCACTTCCTTGATTTGCTCTAGAGCAATTGGCGGCATTTTCGCTAGGCCTTCCGCCATCTTGATTGCTGTAGCAAGGGTTTCACTGTCTTCAGTCACCTGGGACACCAGACCAATTTGATAGGCTTCCGGTGCAGGTACCAGACAACCGGTCATGATCATGCGCATGGCATGAAATTTGCCAACTGCACGGAATAAGCGCTGGGTACCACCGGCACCCGGCATAACACCCACTTTCACTTCAGGCTGACCAAACTGGGCGCTTTTCCCGGCAATAATAATGTCTGCATGCATAGCCAGTTCACAGCCACCGCCGAGTGCATAACCGTTTACAGCTGCAATCACCGGTTTTGAACACTGTGCAATCGCCTGCCAGTAACGTTCAGTGCGACGTTGCATCATTTGAATGGTTTCTGCATTGGCCAGTTCTTTAAGATCGGCTCCTGCTGCGAAATCAGTTTCACCACCGGTAAGAATAATGGCACGGACATTTTCATCGTCATTCAGTTGCAGAAAAGCCGCCGCAAGTTTCTGGCGAACTTCTGTATTCAGGGCATTTTTCGCTTCTGGTCGATGAATTTTAACCATCGCTACATGTGTTGAAACTTGCTCTACTTGAACTACCTGTTCCATTAAAATCCCCATTTATTTTGTATAGCGAAATTTTATTTTATATAAAACTAAGGTTTCTTAAGCTATAAATCAAGGATTTTTAACTCCAGAATTCAAAAAAGTTATTTTTAAATAAAAATAGAGTAAAAACTCTTGTTCAACCGCTCATTTTATGATTAATTAATTTCGCAATACGGAATTAAATATTTTAAATGAAATCTGATTATTCATTTAAATGAATAATCGCCATAAGGCAGAACTTAAAATTAATTTACGAAATCAAATTTTCAAGCAATGAGATGATTTTGATTTAGCGTAAAGAGTGAAAAACCGAATGTAGCGGCTAGAGCGTACAGAAGGAAGTCTGTTAAATCAGGAAACTATGTTTCCGTGAGGAAGAAAAATGGATTTAGTGGTAGCAGAGGAAATGCTACTTTTAATATATAGAGGATATAAGAATGACAACCGATACCATCGTAACAGGAGACAATAAAACCGATGTCTCCTCCACGGATACCATCAAACAGGCGCCAAAACGTCTATGGATGACGGCTTTTGTCTTTGCTTTTCTGATTTTGCTCTGTGACGGTGCAGATATCGGGATTCTGGCTTTCAGTCTGACCAGTCTTAAAGCTGAATGGGGCCTGACTTCTGTACAGGCAGGCGCCTTGGGAAGTTATTCGCTTTTAGGTATGGGGATTGGAGGCTTTATTGGTGGATGGGCATGTGACAAATTTGGACGTGTCCGCGTCATTGTACTGGCAACCATCGCCTTCTCGATCTTCTCTGCCTACTCAGGTTTTGCTCAGTCTTATACTGAATTTGCAATGTTACGTACCCTGTCCTGTTTAGGTTTGGGCTGCTTGTATATTGCCTGTAATACCTTGATGTCTGAATATGTGCCAACCAAATACCGTACTACGGTATTGGCAACATTAATGACTGGTTTTACCTTAGGTTCTCTGGTCATTACCATGATTTCAGGCTGGATCATTCCTGAGTTTGGCTGGCGTATGCTGTACTGGATTACGATTGCTCCATTGGCGCTCGGTATTCTGATGCACTTTATGGTGCCTGAGCCAGAATCGTGGAAACGTGTTCGGGAAATGAAAAGAACTGGTCAGATCGTGGATAATAATGCGAAAAAAGGCAATCCATACATCACCATTCTTAAAGACAAAACCCACGGCAGAATGTTTATCTTATGGTCATTCAGCTCTGGTTTCTTGCTATTCGGTTATTTCGGTGTAAGTAACTGGCTGCCAAGTTATCTTGAAGCTGAATTAGGCATCAAGTTTAAAGAAATGGCCCTGTATATGGTGGGTACATTTGTCACCATGATTTTTGCCAAAATCATTGCGGGCTATGTTGCTGACAAGATTGGCCGCCGTATTGTGTTTGCTTTCGGCACCATGGGTACTGCGCTTTTCATTCCGGTCGTGGTCTACATGCACACTCCAGACAACATCGGTGTACTGATGCTGATCTTTGGTTTCCTGTACGGTATTCCATATGCCATCAATGCAACCTATCTCACTGAAAGCTTCCCGACCGCAGTTCGTGGAACAGCCGTGGGGGGTGCATTCAATATTGGCCGTATCGGTGCAATCTTCGCACCAATTACGATTGGCTATCTTGCGATGCATGGCTCGATCGGTACAGGTCTGTTGGTGATGGGTGCAGCCTATTTCCTCTGCGGTTTAATTCCAGCCCTGTTTATTAAAGACCGTTTATACGATCCGCAAAAAGCAGAATAAATGCTCTCTGGAAGGCAGTATAACTTGCTGTCTTCTTCTTTCTCCAAATATTGACCATACGTATAGAAAGGTTTCCTTTCATTTAGGATTAAAAGTTTCTTTAGGGATTAAGAAATGAAAAAATTAGTTTTAGCAACATTATGCAGTATTGCTTCAGCACAGGTGTTTTCAGCAGAAGCTTCTGAAGACCGGATGCAGTTTTTAGAATCACAGTTAAAGCAAATCCAGGCCGAACTGGAACAACAAAAAGCAGAGCAACTCGCGCTAAAGACCCAGCAGGAAGAAGCCAAAGCCCAAGACTCTAAAACGCTGAGTTCAATGGTAGATAATGTCGATGTTTATGGCTTGATCCGCTTTGATGGTGCAGTCGATTTCAAAAGTACTACTGAAGCCCGTGGCCGTACCATTAACCAGATTAATAAAGTACCGTTTACTGAACCGGATTCTGTACGTTCCGATTTTACTGCGGCTGCCAGCCGAATTGGTTTCCTGGCCAAAGACCTAGGTGGAAACCCGAATGTTTCTGCTCGTTTAGAAGCCGACTTCTGGACCAACAATGGTAAAAGCGATGGTGGATTACGTATCCGCCATGCGCATTTAAAATACTACAACTGGACATTTGGTCAGGCCTGGTCATTGATGTCTACACCAGAAATTAGCACTGAAGCTGTCGATTACAGCTTGTTCCTGGGTGGATCAGTCTTACGTACACCTCAGGTGAGCTATGCTTTCAAACTTGATCCGGAAAATACCTGGAATGTCGGTCTCGAGTACATGGCCGGTGGCGATCGTTCTTCTGCCTTACCTGCTTTAACCACTAAATATGTTCATCAATCAGGTCCGCTGCATTTATTAGCTCAAGGCTTTGTCAATCAAAAGCAAGCGCAAACAGATACAGGTGATATTGAAAAAGTCGGTTGGGGTGTAGGTCTTGGTGGACGTTACCGTTTAGATGATAAAAACTCGATTCAAGGTAACTATTTCCATATGGTCGGTGATCAGCGTATTGCCGCTTTCTTGACTCAAGGATCACCAACTGATGGCGCTGCCTGGGGTGGAGATTATTCGGTTAATGCAGCCAATAATGAACTTTTACTGAATGAGTTTAACAGTTTAAATATCGGATTTACGCATAAATTTACGCCGAAACTACGTAGTAGTATTAATGCCAGCGTTGTTGATTTTGATGATTCTAGCGACTATGCACGCGCGAATCCTGAAACCAATAAGCGCTTAACCGACTATGTGGCCAACGTGATCTACTCTCCTGTTCCAAAGATTAATCTGGGTGCAGAATATCATCATGGCAAGCGTGAAACCTTTGACAATAAGGAAGCAGATATTTCGCGTATCAACCTCTCTGCCAACTATAGTTTTTAAGGCCGCAGGAGACAAGGATGTCAGCCCAAGGGCAAATTTCACGCCGTTTCATGTTCATGATGGCAATGACCTGCGCACTCTGCGCAGGTTGTAACTATTTTAACCAGCCCTTGATTTATTCTATTGCAGAGGATCTGCAGATCAGTGTAGCTCAGTCTGGCTGGACTGTAGTTTTAACCCAGATCGGCTATGCCACCGGGTTATTTTTGTTTGTCCCCTTGGGGGATTTATTCGAAAAACGATTGTATATCTGCAGTTTGATGTTCTGTACCGGACTGGCGCTTATTGGGCTTTCAGCCAGTACCAATCTGCATATGTTGTATGGCTTTACTCTGCTCGCCTCTTTTTGTTCGATCACCACCCAGATTCTGATTCCTTTTGCCGCCAGCCTGTCGCAACGTGATAAAAGTGCCGAAGTCGTTGGCCTGCTCATGAGTGGTGTTCTGGTTGGTATTCTGTTTGCCCGTACCGTGGCCGGACTGATTTCTACTTTATGGTCCTGGCATGCGGTATACCTATTTAGTGGTTGTGCAATTCTTCTGCTTAGTCTGGCCATGTGGTTCCAGTTGCCGAGCGCCAAGAGCCAGTTACAGATGAATATATTGCAAATTTATCTCTCACTATTTACCTTTGCCCGAACAGAACCCATGCTGATCCGACGTAGTATGATCGGAGGTTTGGGCTTTGGCATGCTGAGTATTATCTTTACTACCATGACTTTTATTCTGGCTGAAGCACCTTATCATTTTAACGATTTCCAGATTGGCCTCATGGGTATTGTGGGGGTGGTCGGCATCTGGTCCTCTCAGTGGACCGGTAAAATGATTGGCAGGCATCGGGAAAAATGGATTGCACGCCTGGCCACATGCGGACTGATTCTGGCCTGGATTCCCTTATTCTTTGCCCAGAATTATTTATGGATTTATATCCTGGGCTTGATTCTGGCTTATTTCGGAATTTCCTGTTTGCATGTCTTGAACCAGAATCTGGTCTATCGAATTTCAATGCAGGCTCGCTCGCGGATTAATGCCATCTATATGACCTGTTATTTTTCAGGTGCCGGTCTGGGGGCATTTTTATCGCTGCATTTATGGAAAAGCTATGGCTGGTCTGCCTGTATCATTTTAGGTTTTATTTTTGCCCTATTGATCTTTGTAATTAACTACTATGATTTAAACCAAGAAAGAAATTTAGCCAATATTCAGCCTGAGCCTTAAATACTATTGAAAACCTTTGGGGGGTTAAAAAGCTTATTTTTTTATCCCGCTTTCTAGGCTGAGCATACATTATAGAGATGATACGCTCATAAAATAGGAAAATTCTTGAGGTCTGTTTGCCATTTCCTTTCTATATGAAGAACGGTTGAAAATATTGATATCTTAACTTTTTAGAGTTAATTCAATTTACTATTTTCCATTGCGAGATAAACAGGCTTCAATTCAGTTAAAGGCGCAGGTTTTGCATAAAAGAAGCCTTGTAGCAGATCACAGCCCTGTTGATAGAGCAAACTGGCCTGACTTAAGGTTTCGACCCCTTCCGCGACAACCTCCAAATCCAGCTGATGTGCCAGATGAATAATCGATTGCACAATCGCAGCATCCTGACCATCGAGGGTTAGCTCTTCAATAAAACTACGGTCTAACTTGATTTGATTAATCGGCAAGCGGCGTAAATAACTGAGACTCGAATAACCTGTGCCAAAGTCATCAATGGCAACCTGTACGCCTAAAGCACGCACCGCTTTCAAAATTTCTATGGTTCGATCTGCACCATTAATGATGACACCTTCCGTAATTTCAATTTTAAGTAATTCCGGCGGTAATTGACTGAGTTCCAGCGCATGTCCAAGTACCTGCAAAAAGCCTGCTCTACGGAATTGCAAAGGAGAAATATTCACCGATACCGTGATCTGGCTATTGTGTGTCTTGTTCCACTCGGCAATATCTAAACAGGCCTTTTCCAATACCCATTGACCTACACTAATAATCTGCCCGGTTCTTTCTGCAAGCGGAATAAAAATCGCTGGAGAAATATAACCCTGCTGTGGATGGCACCAACGGATTAAAGCTTCTACGCCTGTCACCAGTCCAGTTTCAGGATGAATCAGCGGCTGATAGAACAGGTCAAAATTTTCCTGATTGATCGCTTCCATGAGTTCCAGACGCAGATTAGTATAGTCTATTTCTGCGACAGGCTGCATTCTGGTTTTTTCATACCACTGCCACATATTACGACCTTGCCTTTTGGCTTCCTGCATCGCCAAAACAGACTGATAAATCAATTCAGAAGAATGATGGATCGAACTGTCATCTGCCACGATACCAATACTGGCACTCAAATGTATTTTGTACTGATCGACGATAAACAGCATGGAAAGAAGATCAAGAATTTCTCCGGCGATCGCCTCGACTTCAGTATGCTCATCTGTCCCTGAGAGCAGCAAAATAAATTCATCTTCAGCAAAGCGGCATAGCAAATTATTGCCTTGAACAAATTTTTGCAGCCGCTCGCCCACAATTTTGAGAATCTGGTCACCCACCAGATGACCTAAGCTGTCATTAATATTTTTAAAGTCATCCAGATCTATATACAGCAAGACTAAAGGTTGTGAGCTCTCGTGCTGTACTTCAAAAATATTTTCCAGAATCTGTTTGAATGCATGCTGGTTCGGTAAACCGGTTAAATGGTCATGAGTATGCTGATGCTGAATATATTCTTCCTGAATACGTTGCTGGGTAATATCTTCCTGAATTCCTAAAAAATGGGTGCAGGTTCCTGTCTGGTCAAAAATAGGGCCTATGGTTAAACGATTCCAGAACCAGCTGCCATCTTTACAGTAACTTTTTATAGTCACCTGAATTTCTTTTTGCTCTTTGACCGCTTGCTTGAGTAATGCAATCTGATCCGGATCAGTATCTGGATCCTGTAAGAAAAAACAGCTTTGTCCTAATACTTCTGCTGCTGTATAACCGGTGAGCTTTAGAAAAGCCGGATTCACATACACCATTAGTCTTTCTTCAGAAACATCGGTAATAAAAAGACTATTCGGACTGGCCTCTACTCCACGTTTTAATAATCGTAGAGACTCCTTGTTTTTACGCGATACAGTAATATCTCGTGCAATGCCAATAATACCGGTGACTTTCTGGGTTTGAATAATCGGTAAATTGGTCAGATCCAGCCATAAGATATCGCCTGCAACATTATAAATTGGAAGTTCATAATGTTGAGATTTACCTTGCGCCGCTTCTGCAAATGAAACGTTAGCAAGTTCATGGAATTCGGGCGGTATGAATGCACAATAGTGCTGACCATGAATTTGCACTTTAGAAAAACCTGTAATTTCTTCGCAAGCAATATTGGTATTAAGCACATGTCCCTGCAGGTCAAGTTCAAAAATAATATCTGGATGATAGGTATAAAATGAGCTGTATTTCTCATTAAGCTCATGTCTTTTTTGACGTTCCTGATCAAGCTCAATTGCGAGAGCAACTAATTTTGCCGCTTGCTGTAAAAGCTGAAGATGATGTTCAGTCGGTATTTTGGATGTTCGATAATAGGTGGCAAACGTTCCGTACAGAATATCTGAAGCATTAATAATCGGCATAGACCAGCAGCTAGACAACTTTTCTGCATTTACCAAAGCACGGTAAGGCTGCCAGTTTGGGTCTTTCATTAAATTCGGACTAATGACCAACTGACGCAAGAAAGCAGCTACGCCACACGATCCTTGATTTGGCCCAATTTTCAAATCTTGAATAGCATTACAGTACTCTTTTGAGAAGTGCTGTTTACCACTTATGACATTTAAAGTTTGCGTGTCATCCTTATAGAGCATAATGGTGACAAGCGCATCTGGAATGCGCGATTCAAGCCACTGGCTAATGACATCGAGGATAGGCTTAAGTTCAGTATGGCAACCAATCAGATTAAAAATATGAAAAATTTCTTGATCATCACAATTATTATTCATTCAGACTATCACCTTCCTTAGCTTGTTAACATTTTAGACTTATTCTTAAAATAATCATTAGCAAAAGTTTGTATTTATATCTTTAAAATGCGGAAATATGGCCAATATTACGTGTATTTGATAATAGTTTTAAAATTTAAAAATCACAGCCGAAGCTGTGATCTAAAACTATACTTTTATTCAATCAGAATATTGCAGGCTTATTTTTAGGCTGCCTTACGGTTGTCCACTAATTTACAGCCTGTCTGTTGTTGTAATTCTCCAAAGCTTAAGCCATCTACTATTTCAATAACCTGAGCCTGGTTGTCTTTTAATTCAATCACACAGAGATCGGTATAAATGCGGTTGACACAATGTTTGCCTGTTAGAGGATAAGTCAGTTCTTCAACGATTTTTGCTTCACCGTTTTTGGTCACATGTTCCATGCAAACATAAACACAGCGAGCACCTACCGCCAGATCCATTGCACCGCCTACAGCAGGTACAGCATTAGCATTACCAGTATGCCAGTTCGCCAAATCACCATTAATAGCAACCTGAAAAGCCCCCATGATACAGATATCCAGATGCCCGCCTCGCATGATATCGAAAGAGTCCGCAGAATTCATAAAGCTTCCGCCTTGTAGCATGCTTACGAGTTCTTTGCCGGCGTTAATCAGGTCATCATCCGCCTGTTCAGGATTGCTCAATGCAGCAAAACCTAAAACACCATTTTCCGAGTGCAGGATTACTTCCTGTTCAGGTTTTAAATAACCCGCAACGCGTGTGGGTAAACCAATACCTAAATTTACAAAAGAGCCAGTTGGGATGTCTTGTGCAACTTTAGCTACAATCTGTTCACGTGTACGTTTTTGAATATTCATTATTTAATATCTCCAACTTTGACCACATGCTGTACAAAAATTCCTGGCGTTACAATGATCTCTGGATCAAGCTCTCCCAGCTCCACAATCTGATGGACTTGAACAATGGTGGTTTTTGCAGCTTTGGCCATGATCGGACCAAAATTCCGTGCTGCCTTACGGTAGGTCAAGTTGCCCCAACGGTCTGCCTGATTGGCATACACAAAGGCGTAATCAGCGTGAATCGGATATTCCAGCACATAGTCTTTTCCGTTGATATTTCGGGTTTCTTTACCCTCAGCTATCTTGGTGCCAAAACCGGTTGGAGTAAAAACAGCACCTAAGCCAGCACCGGCTGCCTGAATACGGCAGGCCAGATTACCCTGTGGCACAAGTTCCAGTTCAACTTTTCCTGCTTTATACAGGTCTTCAAATACTGTTGAGTTATTGGCACGTGGAAATGAACAGATCATTTTTTTAACCAGTCCAGACAACAGCAGATTGGTTAGACCACGATCTCCAGAAGCTGCATTATTGTTAATAACGGTTAAGTCTCTAGGACCAAGATCAATTAATGCTTCGATTAATTCTACCGGCTGACCTGCCAGGCCAAAACCACTGGTCATAATGTGTGCACCATCAGGAATTTGCTTGAGTACCGTCTCGATATCCTGCGTGATTTTATTCATCATATTGCTTCCTAGCATGTTCTATCTATATTACGATTGCAGATTAATCTGCCTTTTGCGGATCAAATAAGCGGTCTTTAATAAAGAAAGCGGGTATCAGGCCACAAAGAAAATAGGCAATCCCCATAATCAGTAAGCCCGTACCAATTGAGCCTCCTTGAGCAAAATAGCCAATGGTAAGAGGTGCAAATACCGCGCCCAGTCGGCCCACATTATAGGCACCACCCACTGCCGTTCCACGCACTTTGGTGGAGAAGCTTTCTGTCATGTAAGTCGCATTAATACCGTATGGAATACCATAGAGAAAACCGAAAAATAACATCAGCCAGAGGATGTTATCCGGCGTATTACCAAAGACAATCACAGGAATAAAAATCGCAGTACCCATGGTACCGAAAGCAAATACCGCACGACGGCCAATCCGGTCAGCGATAAAACCAGCAATCACTTTGGTACACATCATGATCAGGAAAGTCCCGATCATATACATGGTCATTTCTTTAAACTTGATTCCCAGATCAGTCTCTAAATAGGCCGGTAGCCAGTTGCTGACTCCATAATAGCCAAATTGTAAAAATGCGGTACTGAAAGACCAGAGGATAAACATGCGACGGCTAAGTGCATCTTCAAAAGTCATTTTAAAAGTGTTTTTTGGTTTTTCCTGAACAATACCACTGGCTTTTGCATCCAGGCGTGCCTGACGCGCATCTAACCAGGCTTTCGGTTCAGGCACCAAAAAATACATCGCGAAGGACAGTACAATCGGAATAATGGCAATATAGTAGAGGTATCGCCAGCCAAATTCAGGCAATAACCATCCAGCCAGAACAGTTGCCACCACCGAGCCTAAAGTCCAGCCAGTCATGAGCGTTGCCAATACTGTAGAACGATATTTGGTGGGTACGTACTCTGCCATGAGTGTATTACAGGCAATATATAGAGCACCTAGTCCAATCGCAGAAGTAAAGCGCAGCCATTTGAACTGATCATAACTTTCCACAAATCCCAACCAGAAAGTTAATGAAGAAAATAATGCAATGGCAATGACGATCACACGAACCCGGCCAAAACGGTCACAAGCCCAGCCCCCAAAAAAACCGCCGATAGCCATGCCTGCAAGCGTCCAGCTTCCTAAGGCACCGGCCTGCATATTACTTAATGAAAACTCTTGTTTCAGACTGGTCAGACTGTAGGCTAATAATGCAATATCAGCGCCATCAACCAGTAATGCCAAAAATGAGAAGATAAAGGCCAGAATCCATACTTTTTGCTTGGGTTCGTTTCCACCTTCCATCGGGTGTTGTTGTGAACTGATCGTATCCATAATGCTCTTTCTACTTTTCGGCACTCCTGTGCCTTTTTAAAACGCATATTTCACTTAATTATTTAGGTGAAATATAGAATATTTACTGGTCATTACCACGCTTGAACAAGGTGGTATGAAGATGATTTTCAAAGTTCTTGATAAATTTTCTCTGCAGAAATCACGTAGCAATACATTGAAAGATGTGATTAAGCACAATTCTTAAACCCGCAAAACAATCTAGCCAGCAATGCTGGCTAGAGGTTGATCTCAGGTTTAGTTGCAAAAGGCTGCAATTCCGGTTTGTGCACGACCTAAAATCAGGGCATGTACATCATGAGTACCTTCATAGGTATTTACCACTTCCAGATTAACCAGATGACGGGCTACACCGAATTCATCGCTAATGCCATTTCCACCCATCATGTCACGGGCCAAACGGGCAATATCCAGTGCCTTGCCGCAGTTATTACGCTTAATTAAAGACGTACCTTCAACTGAAGCCATGCCTTCATCCTTCATGCGTCCAAAACGTAAAGCCACCTGTAAGCCAAGGGCAATTTCAGTTTGCATGTCCGCCAGTTTCTTCTGGATCAGCTGATTCGCAGCGAGTGGTCGGCCAAACTGTTTACGGTCCATGGTGTATTGATGTGCGGTATGCCAGCAGAATTCTGCAGCCCCCATGGCACCCCAGGCAATCCCGTAACGCGCACTATTCAAGCAGGTAAAAGGCCCTTTTAAACCACGAACTTCCGGAAATGCATTTTCTTCTGGAACAAAGACGTTATCCATTACAATTTCACCAGTGATCGAGGCACGTAAACCCACTTTACCGTGAATCGCTGGAGCAGAAAGCCCTTCCCAGCCTTTTTCTAGAATAAAGCCACGAATGTCACCGACATTGCCTTCAGCAGATACCTCTTTGGCCCAAACCACAAATACATCGGCGATCGGACTATTGGTGATCCACATTTTTGCGCCAGTTAAACGGTAACCACCATCTACTTTTTTGGCACGGGTAATCATGCTGCCCGGATCAGAACCATGATCTGGCTCAGTCAAGCCGAAGCAACCAATATACTCACCGGTTGCCAATTTTGGTAAATACTTCTGCTTTTGCTCTTCAGAACCAAATTCATTAATTGGCACCATCACCAGGGAGCTTTGTACGCTGGCCATTGAGCGATAGCCTGAATCGACACGTTCAACTTCACGGGCAATCAGGCCATAACTGACATAATTTAAACCTGCACCGCCGTACTGTTCTGGAATGGTTGGACCTAGCAGACCAAGTTCACCCATCTCACGGAAAACAGCGGGATCGGTTTTTTCATGGCGGAACTGTTCCAGTACACGCGGCATCAGTTTGTCTTGACAGTACGCCGCCGCTGCATCGCGAATCATGCGCTCTTCTGACGTCAGTTGCTGTTCGATTAAAAACGGGTCTTGCCAATCAAATCTATTTTTTGTCGTCATTTTAATATTTCCTTATTTTAAAATTATGAGATTAGGCGGTTGCTTGTTTAATCATTTCACGTGCAATAATAATTTGCTGGATTTGTGTGGTTCCTTCATATAAACGGAACAGACGTACATCACGGTAGAAACGTTCAATTGAATATTCACTGATATAGCCTGCTCCACCATGAATCTGCAAACAGCGATCAGCTATTCGGCCACACATTTCGGTTGCAAACATTTTTGCACAAGAAGCTTCAGTCGTAACATTTTGACCTGCATCTCGCAGACGCGCAGCATCCAGCACCATACATTTGGCTGCATAAATCTCGGCTTTGGAGTCTGCTAACATGCCTTGAATCAACTGGAAATTCGCAATGGGCTGACCAAACTGTTTACGTTCCACTGCATAGTTGAGTGCGTCTTCCAGCATACGCTCTGCCATGCCCACGCTATAACCGGCAATGTGCAGACGGCCCTTATCTAGCACACGCATTGCTGTTTTAAAGCCGATCCCTTCTACACCACCAATCAGCTGATCTTTATGCACTTTACAGTTATCAAAAATTACATCACAGGTATAGGAACCATGTTGGCCCATTTTCTTATCAATTTTACCTAGGCTTAAACCAGGTGTACCTGCTTCAACTAGAAATGCTGAAATACCGCTCGCACCTTTAATCTCTTGATTGGTACGTGCCATCACGGTAAATGTCGTGGCACGTGGTGCATTGGTGATGAAGCGTTTAGTTCCGTTTAAAATATAATAATCGCCGTCTTTGACAGCACTGGTTTTTAAAGCAGCAGCGTCTGAGCCTGAATCCGGTTCAGTCAAACAGAATGAACCAATAATTTCGCCCGTTGCATAACGCGGTAAATATTTCTGTTTTTGTTCTTCTGTGCCGTCGATAATGATGCCGCTTGAGCCAATGCCATTGTTAGTACCAATTAAAGAGCGGAAGGCAGCCGATGTCTGACCCAACTCCATCGCCACCAGAATTTCTTCTTCCATGGTAATGCCTAAACCACCATATTCTTCTGGAATCGTCAGGCCAAACAAGCCCAGCTCTTTCATCTGTTCCACAATATGTTCAGGAATGGCGTTGTTCTCATCTACTTCATGCTCAAGAGGCACCAGTTCATTTTTTACAAAATCGCGAATCGTTGACAGAAGTTGGTCTAGCATTTCCGGATCACGAATCATATGAATCTCCATGGATATAATTTAGGTAAATTCCTTTACCCTTATTTTTGTTTCGTATTACGAAATAAATAATCATATAAAATCATTTTGAGCAAGTGAAATTATTAAAAATTTTATTTTTTAAACAAAAAATGAAATTTTTCTGGTATTCCAGTTGATTTATGTTTAAGATTTAATTTCACGATACGAAATATTTTGATGAATGATTGTTTTATTTATCAGTTTTTTTGAATAGATAATTAAACCTTTTTTTCTTGCTGTAATACTTATCGATCACTGACTCTTTCAGAGAAACCGAAACTTCTTAAATGTGTTGGCTACATTTTAAACCTAAAAAACTAGATGATTTTATGTTGTCTTTAAACTTAGGTAACAAGATTATTTCCGACTACAAATAATTTCTGCACTTTTTCTTATATTTTATCTTTTGTAGAAATGTTTTATTTTGTATCGTGAAATTATGTTGCTATCATATTCATTAATTTAACTTTAATTGCCCTGACCATGACAAAAAATAAAACTGGTGAAATTCCCAACTTTGATGAAATCCGTTTAGATCCGATTTCACATATTCATAGAGAAAATAATCCTCAATTTATTGCGTCTATTGCGCGTGGATTGGAAATCTTACGTTGCTTTTCAGCGACCAATCAATTGCTTGGTAATCAGGAAATTGCACAATTAACCAACTTGCCCAAGCCGACTGTAGCCCGTATTACCAGCACCCTGGTTTCTTTAGGTTATTTAAAACAACTGCCCAATACCACGAAATATCTGTTGGATGTTGGCGTATTGGCTTTGGGCTATGCAGCTTTGAGTAATATTTCTGCACGTACTCAGGCTTATCCGTTTATGGAAGAAATGTCACGTTATTCCCAAGCACCTGTGGCAATGGCTACCCGTGACCGTTTGAGCATGATTTATCTGGAAGTGGTACATACAGAATCTACGCTGACCATGCGTCGTTCTGTCGGTTCTACCTTACCGATTCATAGCAGTGCCATGGGACGTGCCTGTCTGGCAGCGATGGATGTAAAGGAACGCGAATATTTATTTGATGCGATCAAGAAAAGAAATGAAGATCAATGGCCAACCATTAAGCGTAATCTGGAACGTGCGATTCGTGATTATCAGGATTATGGCTATTGTCTGTCTTTAGGTGACTGGGCTAAGGATGTGAATTCCGTGGCAGTTCCACTGGTTCATCCCAAACATGGAATTTTAACCTTTAACTGTGGTGCCCCAAGTTATCTGTTAAATCAGGAAAAACTGGAAAATGAAATTGGGCCACGTCTGATCCATATGGTGAATAATATTGCTATGAATCTCAATAATATATAGAAATTTCATAATCAGGGCGATACCATAAAGGTCGCTCTTTTTATTTAAAAGATACTAATTTTCAGTGCAAGTTATTTATTTTCATAATTTTTTTATTAAGATTCTGAATATTAAAAACACATATTTTTAAATTTTTATAGATACCGAAATAAAAATTAAACTATATACTTCTTTTATATAATGATAAAATATCGCTATACGAAATTGGATTTTATATTATGGAAGATATAACAAGAGAATCGATGGAGTTTGACGTCGTCATCGTAGGCGCAGGCCCTGCGGGTCTTTCTGCTGCGATCAAAATCCGTCAACTTGCAATTGAAAACAACTTAAAAGATTTGTCCGTTTGTGTCGTAGAAAAAGGCTCCGAAGTCGGTGCACATATTCTTTCCGGTGCGGTGCTTGAACCACGTGCCATGAACGAGCTGTTCCCGGACTGGAAAGAACAGGGTGCCCCGCTT
>NZ_JBAPXX010000060.1:0-5485 GCF_049284435.1 Acinetobacter sp.
CTTTAACTATTATTAAAGGTATAGATATGCTTAAACAAAGTATCAGTGTGAAGGATCAGTTTGGGGCTCAACACGCTATTCAAGCAACAGTCGATCATCATTTTTCTAAAACACAATCTCATTCCAATATAAAACATATCACTGTAGATGGTGAAGATATTCGTCCCAGTTTTGAAATGTGCTTTCAAAGTACATTAAGTGGAAAAATTTTCAAAATTGTATAGACCAGGCAAATTTTGCTTTAGGTATTATTATTTTTAATAAGTTCCCTAAGAGCTAGATAATTAATTTGCTCAATCTAAGGACTGATTTTTGTATAAGGCAAAATTGAGTCCTTTTAATCTCAATAAGACTTAAAACCCTATCCACTAATCAATTCAAAAGTAGATATTCATAATTAAAATTTAGTAAAAATTCTTGCATAAGAATCCTATTAATCTAACTGAGATTTAAATCATCAAGATTTTGAGCTTAGTTAATAATGGCGAGACTAAACAGGAAAAACTGTATTGGCAAGTCGTCTGTAGTTAACTTCACAAATCAGTAATCTCAGTAAATCATTTCAAAATAATAGTGATAAAATTATGAATAAGCTTATTCAAGCTATATGAGCAATTGCTAAAAACTATATGACGAGTCAAGTTGATCTACATCGTATAGCTTTGATGGAAGTGATTGCCTAACTTCTTAGGCTTGATTAAAACTCTTATCAATATCAGTGATTTCACTCTTTGAGTATTTTCATTGATTTTTATGCAATGCATCTTAGTGTTATTCCGCAGTTTTGCTATAGTAAGAGCAATTTTGGATCAACATCAGGACTATGTTATGTCAGCTACACCACGCATTGGGATCTTAGGTGCAGGCGGTCGTATGGGGCGTATCCTTATTCAGGCTGTGCATGAAGCAGGTTATCAATTGGCGGCTGCGGTAGAACGCCCTGAAAGTACACTATTAGGTGCAGATGCTGGCGAACTTGCCGGAATTGGCGCAACAGGTGTTAAGGTCGTGGGTAGCCTTACCGATGTAGTCAAAGACTGTGATGTCGTAATTGATTTTACTGCGCCAGCAGCGACCGTCAATCATCTGAAAATCTGTCGTGAAGCAGGTGTCGCCATCGTGATTGGTACCACAGGTATGAATGACGAGCAAAAAACCTATCTCGATCAATCTGCGACAGAAACTCCTGTAGTTTATGCAGCGAATTATTCAGTGGGTGTGAACGTTTCGATCAAACTGCTTGAACTGGCATCTAAAGTATTTGGCGATACGGTTGATATCGAAGTGATTGAAGCACATCACCGTCACAAAGTAGATGCGCCATCGGGTACAGCTTTGATGTGGGGTGAGGCGATTGCGGAAACTTTGGGTCGTGACTTAAAAGAAGATGCCGTGTATTGCCGTGAAGGTCATACCGGTCCGCGTGAGCGTAAGAGTATTGGCTTCCAGACCATTCGCGGTGGCGATATTGTCGGTGAACATACTGCAATGTTTATTGCCGACGGGGAACGTGTGGAAATTACTCATAAAGCCACCAATCGTATGAACTTTGCTTCTGGTGCAGTACGTGCTGCTGCCTGGGTGGTGGGCCGTGAAGCCGGTAAATATGATATGAAAGACGTGCTTGGTTTTAACGATATTCAGGTTTAAAACCGAGTTAAAATCATTTATAAAAAAGTATAAAACTAAAATAAGACGAATAAAAAATGCAAAAAATGATTTTTCTGCTCTGTGCAGTGGCGCTTAGTGCCATTGCGCAGGCCAAGCCTGTCGGAACGCCTAAACTCAGTATTCATAAAAATAATATCAAGGTCTGGACCTACCAGAATGAACAAAACCCGGTCTTTCTCTATAAAGCTGAAACCACCTACACTGCGCCCATTGAAAATGCCGTGTCCCTCATTTTGAATGTCGAGCATGCCGTGAAGTGGGTTCCCTATATGGGAAGCATCAAGATTCTGTCCCGCGATGATAAAAAGGGTGACTTTACCCTGTATATGGTGCTGGATTTTCCATTTCCCTTAAAAGACCGTGACCTGATTGTACAGGGCAAGATGATCAAGGAAGCGAATGGCCAGATCAACATCAAGAATAAAGCCATCCAAAGTGGTTATCCTTTAAGCCCGGATTATGTGCGTTTAACCAATTATCAGGGCGACTGGACTTTTCAGAAACTGGCTAATAATAAGGTCAAGGTCTCTACCTATGGTTATGCCAATCCGGAAGGTTCCATTCCTTTGACCTTCGTAAATATGTTTGTACAACAACAACCTTATCAGATGCTACAGAAGATGAAGACCGAACTGGCCAAGCCTTCAAATATTGCGGTCTTGCCTGAAGCCCTGCAATAAAAAAGACCCAATCGCTGGGTCTTTCTAACAGATGAAAAAACAGACTGAATTTAAGCTGTAAAATCCGCTTTAAGTACAATCCGGTAACGGGCTTTGCCAGAATGCAAATGTTCAATGGCCTGATTCAGTTGTGACATCGGGAAGACTTCAATTTGTGGCGCAATGTTTTTACGCGCAGCAAATTGAAGTAACTGACGTAATGCCGCCGGCGAACCTGTCGGTGAACCAGTGACTGACTTGGCTCCGCCAATCAGCATGCCCGCCGGAATCTGCATCGGCTCAAGTGGTAAACCAAGCATATGCACAGTGCCATTTGGCGCCAAAGTTGCCAGATAAGCCTGCCAGTTCAAGTTGACATTGACGGTACTCAGCAATAAATCAAACTTGCCACGCTGGGCCTTTAATGCAGAGATATCACGACTGTTCACCACATGGTCAGCACCCATGGCTTTCAGCTCATCGGTTTTATCCAGATTCGAGGTGAAGGCGGTAATTTCGCAGCCCCAAGCCTTGAGTAATTTAATTGCGATATGGCCCAAACCGCCAATCCCGATCACGCCGACATGATGAATGGCTTGAATCTGGTGTTTGAGAATCGGATCAAATACGGTAATCCCGCCACAGAGCAGAGGACCTGCACTTTCAGGATCCAGATCTTCGGGTAGGGGAATAACCCATTGCCAGCCGGCACGCACTTTGTCGGCAAAACCACCGGCATGTCCGACAATGGTAGCCACCTGACCGCCAGTACACAGCACCTGCTGGCCCGAAATACAAGGATCGCAATATTGGCAGCTTTCCGCTGTCCAGCCGATACCAACACGTTGCCCAACTTTCAGGCCTTTGGCTTCTGCACCCAGATGGGTAATAGTACCGATAATTTCGTGCCCTGCTACGACCGGATACACTGATGAGCCCCAGTCATTATTGATCACTGAAATATCAGAATGACAGAGGCCACAGTATTCTACTTTAACTTCGACCTGATGCGACTGCAGTTCTCCGGCATCAAATTGATAAGGTTCGAGTTCCGCACCTGCGGACATAGCAGCATAAGCTTGAATAATATTATTCGACATGATTTTGACTCTTATTTAAATGGGAGGATATTGTTTTAAAGTCACAATGATTTTCATGGTCATCGACCATACCAACGGCCTGCATAAAGGCATAGCAAATGGTGGGTCCGACAAATTTAAAACCGGCCTGTTTAAGTGCTTTAGACATCTTCTGGCTCTCAATAGTTTGAGCGGATGCTTGCCGATAATCCACAACATCATTATTTAGTCGCGGTTGCTGGGCAAAAGACCAGAGCCATTCCACCAAATTGATCCCTTGCTGTTGCAGTTTCAGCCAAGCTTGGGCATTATCCCGAATGGCATTGAGTTTGCCGCGATGCCGTATCAGGCTAGCATCTTCAAGCTTTATTTGGAGTTGTTGATCTGTAAGTGAAGCGATAGATTCAATCGAATATTGAAAAAAATGTTTACGATAAGCTTCACGTTTTCTGAGAACGGTAATCCAGGCCAGACCGGCCTGCTGTCCTTCCAGACACAACATTTCAAACAGGCGATTTTCATCCAGTAGCGTCTGTCCCCATTCCTGGTCATGATAGGCGATATACAGCGGATCATTGGAACACCAGCCACAGCGTTGCACAGTCATGTGATGCTCCTTGTTTTTATGGTTTTATAATTTAAATACAGTCCATTGATCCTGCTGATTGTCCCAGTACGATAGTTTAGCCTGATCCAGATCGCTAAATTGAATCCACATGTCTTTACCTGCCTTGTCGGCATAACCAGTACTGATCAGAAGCGCATCCTCGGTAATTTCCATCACCCAGCCCTGGTAAGTTTGACCGTTCAATTCAATTTTTTGTTGATTGCCTGATTCAGCAAATTCCACCAGACGATTGATCAACGCTTCTGACATGTAAATATCCTAAAATTAACGTAAATAGGGATAAGGGTTGACCACATCGCGGCCCTTGCCCTGTAAATAGATTCCATAATGCAGATGAGGAGCAGTATGCCGGGCATTACCGCTATTGCCGACATAACCGATCAGCTGGCCTTTTTTGACATAGTCGCCCACTTTTAAGCCATGCTTATGGCCATCCAGATGCGCATAATAATGCCAGGAGCCGCCCGGACCCAGAATCCAGACTACTTTACCACCCAAATTGTTGTTACGTAAATCTGCAATCAGGCCTTCAGTCGCGCTAAAAACTTTGGTTCCACGTGGAGCCATGATATCAATACCTTCATGCAGGCGTCCGCGACTGCGCGAAGCACCCCAGGTATCTGTTAATTCACGTGCCTGTACGCGTGCCACCGGGATTGGTAGAGAGGACGGCACTCGCATACTTTTCAGTTTTTGCACGAGGATAGGATTGAGCTGTACAGCAGGGGATTTTTTCGGTGTACTGCTACAGGCAGCCAGCAGCACAGCAATCAAAGCAATCCACGTCAAAGCAAGGTATTGGCGCACTTTATTCATCCTTAAATATTGGCAATGCTCATTCTGAGTTGATCGATATTTTGCTTTATTCAGACTATGTCACAGATTGACGCTAGTGATCAATTTTTTCATGGCAGTCGGAATGCCGGCATCGGTTGCTGTTTGCGGACTCATCCAGCAGCCTTGCAGTTCAATCGCCAGATGTTCCTGCTGATCCTGATCTACTGCAAAAACAATCGCTTCAAGGTGCCAGGTAAAATGGGTAAAACTGTGGCTAATCTGGGTTTTTTTGACGATATTTTTCAGGCCCAGCTGCTGGCATTGCTGTTCAAATTCATATGCATTTTCAATAATCGGCAGACACCAGAGACCACCCCACAGGCCGCTATTAGGACGTTGCTGCCAGAGCCATTCTGCACCGGACTGGATCAGCAAGACCTGAGCAGAGCGCACCGGCACTGGTTTTTTGGCCTTTTTAAAAGGCAATTCATTTTCCAGTCCTTGCTGATGTGCCTTGCAATGCTGCTGCATTGGACAATACAGACATAAAGGCTTTTTCGGCGTACAAACGGTCGCGCCCAGATCCATAATCGCCTGGGTATAGTCATGATTGCGTTCGATAGGACAGAGCTGTTCCGCCAGTTGCCAGAGGGCACGCTCATGCACCGGTT
>NZ_JBAPXX010000061.1:0-18882 GCF_049284435.1 Acinetobacter sp.
ATGGCACGTTTTTACCGTCGTCGCAAGTTCTGCCGCTTTACAGCTGAGAAAGTTGCGTACATCGACTACAAAGATATCGATACTTTAAAACAGTACATCACTGAAAACGGCAAGATTGTTCCTAGCCGTATTACAGGTACTAAAGCTCGTTACCAACGTCAATTAGCGTTAGCTATCAAACAAGCTCGCTACTTGTCTTTGATCCCTTACACTGACAATCATAAGTGAGGTTGAGCTGTGGATATTATCTTATTACAACGCATTAAAAACCTAGGTAAACTAGGCGATAAAGTTTCAGTTAAAGCTGGTTACGGCCGTAACTTCCTTATCCCTCAAGGTATGGCAGTTGCTGCAACAGAATCAAACACTGCTGCTTTTGAAGCTCGTCGTGCTGAACTTGAGAAAGCTGAAGCTGATGTTTTAGCTGCTGCTCAAGCACGTGCTGACCAATTGAACGAAGTGAACATCGTGATCACTGCGAAAGCTGGTGACGAAGGTAAACTATTCGGTTCTATCGGTACTCGTGACATCGCTGACGCGTTGACAAATGCTGGTCTAGAAGTAGACCGTGCTGAAGTACGTCTTCCAAATGGTGCGCTTCGTCACACTGGCGAATTTAACATCGCAATCCAATTGCACCATGATGTTACTGCAGAAGTTCTAGTTACTATCGTAGCTGAGTAATTTCTCGCCTCAAAAAGAGCATGCGAAAGCATGCTCTTTTTTTATCTCTAAAAAATATAATCTAGCCAACACTATCAGATTCATTTTATTATTCGTGTTTACAAAAAATTGCACTTCGCATTTTTGATCAGAGCGCGTATCATTTCATCTCGTAGTGAATAAACGCTATTCATCTCCGACGATATTTAACCATTGTATTTAAAATCAGGGATTTATATGTCACAGGCGAATGCCAGCAAAAAGGTAGCTACTGCTAAACCAGAAATTGTTACTGAAAATAGCAATCTCAAGGAGTTCCGTACTCCGCCACACAATTTAGCAATTGAACAGGCTGTACTTGCTGCCCTTATGACTGTGGCTGAATCTTTTGAGCAGGTCGGTGATGTGCTGACCGAAAATGATTTCTATGCCACCCGACATAAATATATCTTCCGCGCCATTGAGCAGCTCTCTAAAGAAAACTCGCCTTATGATGCGGTTCTGGTACATGACTGGCTAATCAAACAGAATTTACTCGATGCAATTGGTGGCGAAGAGTATATGATGCAGCTGATGGCAGATTCGCCATCGAGTTTCTATAACCTGGAAACCTACGCAGGCAAAATTAAAGAATTCTCTACCCTGCGTAGCATGATTAAAGTCAGCTCTGAAATTTTACAAAATGCCTATGACACCAAAGGCCGTACCGTCAGTGAAATTCTGGATCTGGCCGAAACCAATATTTTCTCGATTGCCGAACAACATAATAATAATGCCAAGGCGCAAGGACCCAAGCCGATCAACTCGGTGGTCGCAGACGTATTTGACAAATTAAATGAACTGTCGCAAATGGAAGGCAGCATTACCGGTTTAACCACAGGGTTCGTGGAACTGGATAACAAAACCTCCGGCATGCAATCCGGTGACCTGATTATTGTCGCGGCGCGTCCATCCATGGGTAAAACCACTTTTGCCATGAACCTGGTTGAAAGTGTTTTATTTAATAACAACCTGCCGGCGCTGGTCTATTCAATGGAGATGCCAGCCGACTCGATCGCTATGCGTTTGATTTCATCATTTGGTCGTGTGCATCAGGGACATTTACGTTCTGGTAAAATGGATAGTGATGAATGGTCAAAAGTCACCAGTACCATTGTGCATTTACAAGAAAAAAATCTGTATATCGATGACTCTTCTGCGCTGCCACCGACAGAATTACGTGCGCGTGCCCGTCGTATTGCCAAAATGCATGGCGGCAAGCTGGGTTGTATCATGGTCGATTACTTGCAGCTGATGAAAGTACCTGGTATGGGCGATAACCGTGTTGGCGAGATCTCGGAAATTTCCCGAAGCTTAAAAGCTTTAGCGAAGGAAATGCAGTGTCCGGTAATTGCCCTATCACAGCTCAACCGATCGCTAGAGAACCGTCCAAACAAACGTCCGGTGATGTCCGACTTGCGTGAATCTGGTGCGATCGAGCAGGATGCCGACTTGATCATGTTTATTTACCGTGATGAGGTTTATAACAAGGAATCTAAAGAAGCTGGCACTGCCGAAATTATTATCGGTAAACAGCGTAACGGCCCGATTGGTACCGTGCGTCTGGCATTCGAAGGTCAATATACCCGCTTTAGTAATCTCTCGCCTGAGTTCTATGCTCAGTATGATGACGAAGAGTAATCAGGCTCTCTCGTCATCACATTTCCATTGTCCTTCTAGGAGTAATTTAGGGTGCGTCAAGCTACAGTTTATATTGACAGCGCTGCGCTGCAATATAATTTAAACCGTGTCAAACAACTTGCCCCAACCGCGAAAATCATCAGCATGGTGAAAGCCAATGCTTATGGACACGGAGTTAAAGACTGCTTAGCAGCCTTAAGCGAAACCGATGCCTTTGGTGTCGCCTGTCTGCAAGAAGCCTTGGAAATTCGTGAATTGGGCTATCTACAGCCGATCACGCTTATCGAAGGTATTTTTTCAGCCGATGAAATGCAGCTTGTAATCGATCAGAATATTGAAGTTGTGGTACATCATCAGGCCCAACTCGACTGGTTACTGGCTCATAAAGAAACCTATATCGCTAAAGGTCTAAAAGTTTGGGTCAAACTGAACAGCGGCATGAACCGTCTGGGCTTTAAGATTGATATCATTAAAGATGTGATCAATCAGCTGAAGGCTGAAGGCTTTACTTGTGTTTTAGCCATGCATTTTGCCAATGCTGATGCCGACCACCCGCTAAATGATGAACAAATCCGTCAATTCTTAGAAATTAAAAATGACTGCGCCCCAATTTTAGCCTCTTGCTGTAACTCGGCAGCCATTTATAAATATCCTGAGCTGCATTTTGACTATGTCCGTCCCGGGATTATGCTCTACGGCGCGACTCCATTTGCAGAGCGTGATGTGCATGATCTGGAGTTAAAACCGGTGATGACCTTTACCGCTGAAGTGATTGCCTTGAATGATATTCAAGCCGGTAAACAGGTCGGTTATGGTTCGACGTTCACCGCAGATCAAGACATGACTTTGGCCATTGTTTCAATTGGCTATGGTGATGGTTATCCTCGCGCTTTCCCGAAACAGAACTATGTAGCGATTAATAGTGAACTCGTTCCTGTGATTGGCCGGGTTGCCATGGATATGATTGCCATCGATGTGACAGGACTAGATGTGCAATTAGGCACAGAAGTCGAACTTTGGGGTAAAACCCGTCTGGTTGACGATGTGGCAGAAGCGAATGGCACGATTGGTTATGAACTATTATGCAGGCTCAGCAATCGTCCACTACGCCAAGTAGTCTGATCTAGTCCTCAAAGTAAAAAAAGCCCAACCTATGTTGGGCTTTTTCTTTAGGCTGACTTTTGTTCTTCGCCCTGCTCTATGCATAATTGCATTAATAAGGCATCGACATGGCTTTGCTGAAAGGCAAAAGGATTAAAGTCATTAAATCCCATATCCTGACAGAATTGCTGGATCTGACTGCGTTTGGAAATATATTTCATGGACCAGTCCGGAAAACTCGGATATTCAATTATCTTGGTCTCAAATAGTCTAATATCCTGATGGCGAGAATCTTTATTCAGTCGCTCCACCAGCAGACTTTTTAAAGTGGGGCACTCACCTTCCAGACATTGAAAAAAATGACCATCAGCAAAATACAGTACACCTGTAACTTGATGCCGGTAATTAAAATCACGAGCTTCTTTCAGGATATTCGCCAAATCTTCGAGTAAGTCAGTTTTGGGAGAGGCACTTTTACTAGCATAACAAAATTGGTACATGCGCTAAATTCTCTATTTTTATTATGCTTAACTGCATAGAAGTTAACACTGTACGCGAAAAAGCCACATCAAGATACTCTTTACAGGAAATACTCATTCGATGGAACTGGAAGTTCTGCTAGCCCTTTTTTCAAGGTTTCTGACCATTGCCGGCTGATTGACGTGAAATATTCATCATCTTCGGCAATACGCTTACCTCTGGGCATGATCAGACTGTCTTTTTTATAGACCAGCACATCGAGTGGCATGCCGACCGACACATTGGAACGTAGGGTCGATGCAAATGAAATCAGGGAACAGCGCAAGGCCTCATCCAGCGGCATATCATAAGTCAGCGCACGATCCAGGATCGGTTTTCCATATTTACTTTCGCCAATCTGGAAATATGGCGTATCGTGTGTGGCACAGATAAAGTTCCCTTGCGGATAAACATGATAAAGCTGCATGTCCTGATCTTTAAGTTGCCCCCCCACCAGCAGATTGCAATAATAATTACTTTGTTCCGAAATATCACTGGTAACATTGGCAATTACTTTTTTCAGCATACTTCCAACCAGCTCAGCGACATCAAACATGGTGTGCAGACTTAAGATATTGGGTTCCTGTTTCAGTTCGAGCTGATTTTTGATATGCCCAATCACGGCTTGTGTTGTTGCCAGATTTCCGGATGCCTGTATGACGATCATACGTTCTCCAGGAATACCAAAGGTGTACAACTTTCGAAATACAGAAATGTGATCTACTCCGGCATTGGTCCGGGTATCACTGATAAAAAGCATACCTTGCTCTAAACGTAGTGCACAACAATACGTCATTCATTCGTCCTTATTAACATCCTAGCACTTGAACGATGGAATGCATGGATTCCATACCGCCCTTTTCTCTGACACCGCGTACCGGTGCCACATCCCAATAATCCCGTCCAATCGCCACATAAACATGCGAACTTGGAGTAAACAACAGATTACTGACATCAAAACAATACCATGTCTGGTCTACAAACACCTCTGCCCAAGCGTGACTGGCCAGATGCGAAGCATTTTGTGCATATAAATAACCAGAAACATAGCGGGCAGGTAAGCCCAGATATTTACACATGGCAATGAAAATATGACTATGGTCCTGACAGACACCCTGTCTGGACTCAAAGGCATCTATTGCAGAGCCTTGCACTGAAGTACTGTTGGAAATATAAGGTACATGCTCCAGCAATGCCTGCGCCAGCCCAATCAAATGTTGACGAGTTAATGCAGGAACATGACGTTGTGCAAAATCTTTCATTGCTGCATTACATTGTGTCGATTCGGTCGGCTGTAGAAAAAGATTAGGATTGATTGAATCATTCAGTCCACTCTGATGCGCAGGATTCAGCTCGACTATTCCTTGTGCCATGATAGTCAGGGAATAATAAGGCTCCCGCTGGCTACAGGTCATCCACAGATTATGAAATGCATCTTTCCGGATTTCTTTATTACCCGGCACACTTATATCCCAGGAATGCACCCGCTGATGCGCATTGCTCGAAGGCATCATTTTGATGTACTGAATACTGTTCCTCACCTCGGCCGTGTACATATAGTGCGTTTGGTGATTCACCATCAATTTCATACATCTGCCTCAAACATTTGATGGATATGGTCGCTAAACTGATAGAACTGAATCCGGTTCGGCTCTGTACGCAACTGTTCCCAGTACTGTTCCAGATCATCCCAGCCCATTTCCACGAGAATTCTGACCACATAATCAATCTTGCACAATGTGGTACTGGTTTCTTCACCCAGGCGTAACTGGTGATCAAGCTGTTCTACACATTGCCCTAAACTGAAAAACAGAAAGATATCGGAAGATTCGGCTTCCAGAATATCTTCACATTCCGTCACCACTTCACAGATATAACCAGCATTTTTGTCTGCGGTTTTGATAAGTTTCATCAGTTCTGCATAGCCTGAAGCAGAAAGCACCCCGCGTAATTCCTGAATATTGTCTTTGGCCACTTTAAACTGCTGGCTAAAGGATGCTGCTTGTGTAGGATCCAGTACCAGCTCATTTAAGGAACTGGCATCAAAGGCAGGTAAACAGAAAGCATGGGCATACGCCACCGCCGCTTCGTCTTCTAAAAATGGAAAGCGCGCACATAAAAAATGAGTGCGAGATAAATAACGCCCTAACCAAAAAATATGTTGTGCATTGCTATTCAGCAAAACCATGACATTTTCCTTCTTTGGAATCTTATGAATGTAAATTGTCGACTACCCAGGTATCTTTGATACCGCCACCCTGTGATGAATTCACCACCAGTGAGCCGGGCTGCATCGCCACACGTGTCAAGCCACCCTGTACGATTTCAGTACGATAAGGCGAACTTAATACAAATGGGCGTAAGTCGATATGACGTTCAGCAATACCAAAATTGGTCAAAGTCGGACTAACCGATAAGTCCAAAGTTGGCTGCGCAATATATAAATGCGGCGCAGCTAAAATTTTCTCCCTGAAAGTTTCAATTTGCTGTTTAGACGCTTGTGGTCCAATGAGCATGCCATAACCGCCCGAACCCTGCGCTTCTTTCACCACCAGCTGATCCAGATGAGCCACGACATAGTCTAATTCTTCCGAATTACGACATTGATAAGTCGGAACATTTTTTAGAATTGGCTGCTCGCCCAAATAAAAACGAATCATTTTGTCGACATATGGATAAACCGATTTATCATCTGCCACACCGGTTCCCGGCGCATTGGCAATCACGACATTATTTTGCAAATAAGCCGACATCAAGCCAGCGACACCCAAAGTGCTATCCGGTTTAAAGCATAAGGGATCAAGAAACGCATCATCGACCCGTCTATAAATAACATCGACTCGTTGGCGACCACGTATGGTTTTTACATAAACCTTCGAGTCATCAACAAAAAGGTCACGTGATGTTACCAATGGCACATCCATCTCCCTTGCAAGGAAGGCATGTTCATAGTAAGCGCTATTAAAACGTCCTGGCGTCAGCACCACGACAAATGGCTTATCAACGTAGGCATTTTCGATCAGGATTTCTTTTAATAATTGTGGATACTGCTCGATTCCGGCAATCTTGGACTGCTCGAATACTTTCGGCATCAGTTTTTCACTGATCTTGCGGCATTCCAGCATATAAGACACACCTGACGGCGTTCTGAGATTATCTTCCAGAACGTAAAACTCGCCCTTGGAATCACGGATTACATCGATCCCGCTAATCTGGCTATAAATCCCGCCTTTCAAGCTATGTTGATACATATGCGGCTGATAGGCCTCATGAGTCAAAATCTGCAATTCAGGAATAATATTAGCTTTTAAAATGTCCTGTTGATGATAAATATCATGTAAGAATAAATTTAGCGCCCGTACCCGTTGTGCCGAGCCTAAAGCCACCATATTCCACTGTTTCCGGTCTATGACTCGCGGAATGATATCGTAGGGAATAGTGCGCTCTACGCCTTCTTCATCGCCATAAACGGTAAAGGTAATACCGTGATGTAAAAAATGTTCTTTTGCTACCTGATTCAGTGCATTGAGTTCATCCAGCGTATGTTGAGATAACCACTCTTCCAGCCTTTGACCTGCCTGACTGGACAGCACATGTTCATCCTGCATTTCATTAAAGAACTTTGAAGATAACTGCTGCAGTAAAAGTTGTGGATTCGTTGTAGTAGATACCGCTGTAGTTTTAATATCTATAAAATTTTTTCCAATATTATGGGAACTAAATTTATCAATTGTTTCAATCACATTTGTATCCTGATTTGCTTTAAGCATACAAACCCTCGTATTATCATCTATTATAATTAAATCAAAGCAATATCCATGCCATGACATCTGTATTTCAATTACCATTAATCTAATAAATGCCCAATGAACTCAATGCCATTTTCGACCAAGTTGTTTTAGAATTGTAGGACAAATGTTGCACAGAGGGACTTGCGAAAAAATTAGAGTTTTTTTATTGTGTTAAGCTAAGCCTAGATTCCCTCTTCCTTATTGCCAGCAAAATAAATTATGTCAGCACAAGAAAAAGAAACTTCAAACAGTCTGTATCGCCAATGGCAAATCTTGTCGCGTCTTTCTACCGGCAAATGGATGGGGACACGTGAATTACAGGAAATTCTCAATCGCGAAGGCATTGATATCAGTCTGCGCACCATTCAACGCGACCTGAATCAGATTGCGCAACGCTTTCCAATTGAAAGCAGTAAAACCACGCCGCAAGGCTGGCGTTGGCGTTCAGATGCGCCGCTGCAAAGTTTGCCGCATATGACCAGCTCGCAAGCGGTCACTTTCATGATGGTCGAAGAACATTTAAAACACCTGCTGCCACCGAGCTTGATCGAAGAAATGAATCCCTGGTTTGATCTGGCACGACGCAGCCTTTCCTCCCAGAACAATGTCCGGCAGTGGATTAACCGTGTGCGCATTGTTCCGGCCACACAACCCCTGATTCCACCTGTGGTAGATAAGGCCGCGCAGCAAGCGGTGTACGAAGGCCTGTTACAGGACAAACAACTGGAATGTGTCTATCAGGGCCGTGGTCATAACAGCGAAGAAAAAACCTATATTCTCAATCCTCTGGCATTGGTACAAAAAGGGTCGATCATTTATCTGGTGTGTACCCGTCATGACAAATCGGATATCCAGACCTTTGCCTTGCACCGCTTTAAATCGGCCGTCGTGCTGAATTCACGCGCCTTGCATCCGGTCAATTTCGATATTGATGAGTATATTGATTCTGGTGCGCTGGGCTTCCGGGTGGACTTCAACCATCCTACCGAAAATGTCACGCTAAAACTCAGCATGTCAGAATCGGATGCGCATTATTTTGAGGAAAGCCAGCTCAGCAAAGATCAGAAAATTGAAAAAATCGAAGATGGCATGTCGCTGATCACTGCTACCGTGCCATTTACCTCCCAACTGGTCTGGTGGCTACGTAGCTTTGGTAAAAAGATTAAACATATTGAACCGAGTATTGTAGCCAATGCAGTCGATCAACTGGATGAGGAAAATCCTTAATCACACAGTCTTCATCCAGATTCTTTTAGGTATTCCAGAATAAAAAATCCCCAAATTGGGGACTGGAGAGTTATGCTTATATTTTTGTTCTTGTTGTGGTGATCTGCCGCTGTGCCAAGCTACTTTTCTTTAACACCCCGAAATGCAGGTTGGATGAAACATCAATATTTAAAAATGACTGAGACATGAGCAAGCCAGCTCAGCATTATTAAAGCGAATGGATTTTTTGGTCATGGTTTAAGACTCCTATGTAGTGAATAAACCGACTATAAAGTCATCTGCCTTATTTGTGAAATAAATAGAATGTATGTCTTTTGCAGAATTTTTCTATAGGACTTTTTCCGCAAAATTTATCTGTAATCGCTGCTGATTTATTGCCTGGCTTAATAGTATTTTCGGCAAGTTTATAAAATCGAATAACAATTCTCTGCTTGTATAAGGCACCTGGCTCTGCACATCATAAAGCCCTATAGAAGTAGAAATAGGGACTTAATTTTACAATGGCTAACCCTGCTCAATTAGTACGTCACAAGCTGCTCAATACTTTCTTTTCCCGCCATTCGGTCTGGTTTGCCTGCATTCTGATTGCATTGATTTTTACCACATTCCATATCGGTTATTCGCCGCGTTATATCTATTATTTTATGCCGCAAACGTTGGTGAATACCCTGTGGATCCTGAGCATTCTGCTGAGTTTGCTGGGTTTGTATGATGTACTGCAAAATAAGCATTCTATTTTAAAAAACTATCCCATCATGGGACATTTCCGCTTTATCTTTGAGGAATTCCGTCCCGAGATTCGTCAGTATTTTATTGAAGCCGACCGCGATGCACTGCCCTTTTCCCGTATGCAGCGCAGTCTGGCGTATCAGCGGGCGAAAAATGAAAATTCAGATAAACCTTTCGGCTCGATTCTGAATGTCTATGAAGATAATTACCGCTTTGTTAGTCATTCCATTACACCCTGTAAAGTTGCCGACCCAAACACCTTTCGCATCCTGATTGGGAATGAACAATGTACCCAGCCCTTTTCAGCTTCTATTTTAAATATTTCAGCCATGAGCTTTGGCAGCATGAGTGCCAATGCGATACGTGCACTTAATCTCGGCGCTCAAAAAGGTGATTTTTTCCATGATACAGGCGAAGGCAGTATCAGTCCCTACCATCTGGAATATGGCGGCGATCTGGTCTGGGAAATTGGCAGTGGTTATTTTGGCTGCCGTACTTTGGATGGGCAGTTTGATCCGGAACGCTTTGCTGCACAAGCCAAATTACCCCAGGTAAAAATGATTGAGATCAAGCTTTCGCAAGGCGCAAAACCTGGCCATGGCGGTATTTTACCTAAAAGTAAAATTTCAGAAGAAATTGCCCAAATTCGAGGCATCAGCCGTGATCATGATTGTGTGTCACCTTCGAGTCATCCGGCATTTAGCACACCGATTGAAATGATGCATTTCATACAAAAATTACGTGAACTTTCCAACGGAAAACCGGTCGGATTTAAGCTTTGTCTGGGCCAGCCTTGGCAGTTTATGAGCATGGTCAAAGCCATGTTACATACTCAGATTTACCCAGATTTTATCGTCGTTGATGGCTCTGAGGGTGGAACCGGTGCTGCACCCATTGAATTAATTGACTATGTTGGCGCTCCTTTAAGAGAAGGTTTGCTGTTTGTACACAATACCCTTGTTGGTGCAGGATTGAGAGATAAGATCAAAATTGGTGCAAGTGGTAAAATAATTAGTGCATTCGATATTGCCAGCACGCTTGCCATTGGTGCGGATTGGGTGAACTCTGCCCGTGGTTTTATGTTTGCAGTGGGCTGTATTCAGGCACAAAGTTGTCATACCAACCAGTGCCCTGTCGGAGTCACGACCCAGGATAAAGATCGCCAGAAAGCTTTACATGTGCCGACCAAGGCAGAACGGGTGTTTCATTTCCATAAAAACACCTTGCATGCCCTGTCTGAACTGATTGCTTCCGCAGGTCTCAAACACCCTTCAGCAATTAAGGCGCATCATCTGGCACAACGCGTGAATAATCACGAAATAAAGAACTTTGCACAGATTCATTTCTGGCTGAAAGAAGGCGAATTATTGTCCTGTGAAAATAAGGATGAGGAGAACTTCTACTTCAGGATGTGGAATTTGGCCCAATTAGAAAAATTTTAAATCGATAATAATAAAACTAAAAAAGGCGTTTTCATAAACGCCTTTTTAAATATTCAATTTTCAATCTATCAATAATAAGCTTTGCTACCATGTGCATGCAGAAAAGCTGGAATCAGCCCCGTAAGTGCAGCACGAATATCAGCACGTTCATTGATCAATTGATGCGAACCTTCTTCCAGCATCAGTAAAGTCTGGAGCCGGAATTTACGCCGGATAAATTCGATATTATAATGCCAGTCCACGGTCTGATCCTGCGCACCCTGCGCCAGCCAGACTGGAATACGACAAGCCGGACGCGCTTCCATTTCCAGCATCCAGCGTGACATCGCTAAAATCCAGTCCATGCCCATCATCCGCGGTTGTAATGGATCTTTAAGCCGGATAAAACGCAAAAACTCCGGATTATGGTTATTGCGTCTGAAATGCCGGGGAACTTCACGTTTGATTCGGCTAATAATACCCAATCCGACCGAATTATGCCACCAAGCAGTTTTGGCGGGACGAATCAACGGCGATAACAATAAGACCCGTTCAACAAAAGGATTTTCACGACGTTCCGCAAACTCCAGTAAATGGTGCATCCAGATCGCACCGCCGGTACTCTGCCCGATGCCAACCCAGGGTTTAGGTAATTGTGAGGCATGTTGCACATAACGATGTACGGCATGCAAAACCTGCTGATAATGATCAAAATTCTGAATACTGGCAGGTGAACCATCACTCAGGCCATGTCCAGGCAGATCATAGGTCAACACACTAAAACCCTGCTCCAGAAGCTCTTTGACAATGGGCTGATAAATACCGCTATGTTCCAGATAACCATGCAGCAAAAAAGCGGTTCCCTGAATCTTGTCAAAGCGGGTATTTTCCAGATTCGGTTCAAACACCTGTACATGCAACCTGAATAATGGCATCCGTACATAGCCCTGCCAGTGTTTGCAGTCCAGCAAATCAAAACCATAAAGCTTGCGATAGGACAGCAGATCAATCGGCGGTTCATCACTACGATTCAGGTTTAAAGGTGGCAAGAGTTGAGGCGTAACATCCCGACTCGGAATGGGTAAATCCAGCTGTTTCAGAATGGTGGGATTTAAAAATGGGATATCAGACATTATGGCACCTCCCGACAGTCACTGGATCCAAACCACATATCGCGCATGGTAGCCAACATTTCATAATTGGCACGACGACTGTGATCATAATTTTGTGCACTTGGACGCCATCGTGTCAATGGCGTTGGCATCGGCGCTTCTACCGGAATGGTTTGTATGCCATTTAAAGCAAATAAACGGCGGGTACGCGGCATATGATAACGATCAGTAATCAGAATCACTGTAGGCGCTCCACCTTTTTTTTGTAATAATAATGAACTGAAACGGGTATTTTCACAGGTGTTCATGCTGCGATCTTCCAGTAATTTGGCATCAACACCATGATTTTTTAACCAGCGCTGCATATACGGCGCTTCGACCCCACTCAGAACAATCGGCAACTGATAATGTTTCTCTACTGCCAGCGTAGTTTCCAGACGTAGTCGCGTATAGTTATTGACGACAATTTCTTTGCTCTGCTCATCTAGAGTTAAGCCACCACCCAATACCACAATAGCATAAGGTTGGGAACTATTCGCCGGTTTAGCCTGCTGTTGCTCTTGTAGTAAAGCCAAGTCCTGCTGGATTTTCTCTCCATCGGTTTCCTGTACCGAACTCGCTTCACCCTGTTCCAGTGGATGCGTCGTCAGAAACTCCATATATTGCTCAATGCGTTCCTTGTTTTCACTACTGTCCCACTCCAGTAACTCCCTGACATTGGCTGTCGGATCGACTGGTTCTGCACTATCCTGCGAGGATAATAACGGCACCTGAGCAGGTGGACTTTGCTCTGCTTTTTGATCTTGCTGCTCGCGTTGATATTCTTCAATTACTTGCTGCAGCGCTTTATAACGTGCCTGAATCAGCATTAGGTTGGCCGAGTTATTTTGCTGGATATCCTGTTCCATGACCTTTAAATAAGCCTGACGGGCAATCCACAAATCAGAGCCAGGTTCCAGATTTTCATGTTCACTGAGCGCTGCCATTTTCTGGCTTTGGGCTGCGACTTCATTTAGCTCTAAGGAGACAAACTGGTTTAAGCCCTTGACGATCATTTTTGAGTAAAAAGGCGTATAAACCAACACCAGTAGACAGCCGCATAGCACAAACAGTCCAGTGACAATTTGTAGCAAACGTACCATCCAATGGGTGTTTTTCATGTTATTCCTCTTCCTGATGAGAACGGATTAAGCCATTTTTATCAAACAATACAGGTTCAGGCTCCAACATCAGCTTGAATTTTTCCCAAACCGATTGCTGTACTGCACGATACGTTTTACGGACATCGGTGAGAGAAGCTTGACCATAATTCACCAAGACCAGCGCCTGTTTATGAAACATGCCGACAGGTCCCAACTGTTTGCCTTTCCAGCCCGCCTGATCAATCAGCCAGCCCGCTGCCAGTTTAACTTGAGCATTGGCTTGCTGGTAATGGGGTAAATTCGGGAAAGATACAGCAATTTGGTCAAAGACTGTCTGATCAACCACAGGATTTTTAAAGAAGCTGCCCACGTTGGGAAATTCTTGCGGATCAGGCAATTTACTCTGACGAATCTGGATGACCTGTTGCTGCAGATTTTCTGCTGTGAGCTGATCACCGACCGCAGTCTTCAGATCACCATAATTCAGTTTCAAATCAGGCTGTTTAAGTAATCTAAAAATCACATGGGTAATCACATAACGGTTCGGATCATCTTTAAAAATACTATGCCGATAGGCAAACTGGCAATCTGCTGCCTGAATCGAAACAAACTGTTTCAATTGACGGTCATACACCTCAACAGAATCAATAAATTCTCCGACCTCAACGCCATATGCCCCAATATTCTGTACCGGAGAAGCACCGACCTGACCCGGAATTAAAGCCAGATTCTGTAAGCCATATAGACATTGTGCCGTGGTCCAGAGCACGAAGTCATGCCAGCCCTGTCCACCACCCACACGTAAGCGCTGCGAGTGATCATCAGTATCCAGTATCTCAATGCCCTGAATATCCATATGCAAAACCAGCGCATCAATCTGCTCCGGCAACAGCATATTGCTACCGCCTGAAAGAATCAGCGCATTGAGTTGCTGCTGTTCAGCAAAATCCAGTGCAGCCAGCAGATCAGCGGTGGACTGAATCTGGGCATAATGTGAAGCAACAGCTTCTAAATTTAAGGTATTAAAGGGTTTAAGTTGAACCTGGGTTTGAATCTGCATTGCTTAAACCTTGTGTAAATTCTGTTTAAAAATCTCAATCCAGGCCTGGCTGCTGGACTCACACTGATCAAGCACCTGCTCAAAGCCATCCACTTCGCCATAATAGGGATCGGGTAAGGCCTGTTTCGGATAAATCTGATCATATTCACTCATCAATGCCACGCGTGCACGTACATGACCAAACTGAGTTTCTGCCAGACGCTGTATGTGCTGGATATTGGATAGGTTTTCCAGATCCATCGCCAGAATCAGATCATAATCGATAAAATCATGCGTAGCCAGCCGACGTGCACGAAGCGCTGACAGATCATAGCCGCGTTTTCGCGCGTGCTGCTGGCTACGCAAGTCCGGTGCTTTGCCCGGATGATAATTACTGGTGCCGGCAGAATCGACCACAATGTTCAGTTGCTGTTCATCACAATAATGTCTGAGTACCACTTCTGCCGTGGGAGAGCGGCAAATATTTCCCAAACAAACACATAACACCTTGTATGGCGTTCTGGATGACATAAACAACCTCAGAGCTACTTTATTTTAAGGATTCTTATGTTAAGTTATTTATATAATGAATCCTATATCAGCAGCATAGAATAATCTCGTATTTGCAATAAAAAAATCAAGGATAACGCCATGAATCGATTTCAGTTTCAAACCGTCCCCAATATCATTGCCGGACTAGGCACGATTCAGGAATTATTTAAAATTCTTAAAAATGGCCGTTATCAACGTCTTTTGCTGGTGACCGACCCGGGTATGCTCAAGCAGCAGTTACATCAGCCTATACTTGATATTCTTGAATCTGCGGGTCTGGATTACGTGATTTACTCAGATGTTCAGGCTGACCCACCTGATACTGTGGTACTTGAAGCCGCGGCCTTTGCAAAACAGGAAAATATTGATGTGGTCCTGGGCTTTGGTGGTGGCAGCTCGATGGATGTGGCCAAGCTGATTGCGATTTTGGCGCATCCTGAGCAGCATCAGACATTGTCTGATCTGTATGGCGTTGATAATGCCACCGGACCGCGTTTAGCTTTAATTCTGATACCGACCACGGCTGGAACAGGCTCCGAAGTGACGCCGATTTCGATTGTCACTACAGGTGAAACCACCAAGACCGGCATTGTCGCGCCCATTCTCTATGCAGATGTTGCCATTCTGGATGCAACCTTTACCCAAAATCTTCCGGCACAAATCACTGCTGCCACCGGCATTGATGCCATGGTGCATGCCATTGAAGCCTATACCTCAAAACACAAGAAAAACCCTTATTCGGATATGCTGGCCAAACAGGCTTTAAGATTACTGAATGCCAATCTGCAGCGTGTGCTACAAGACGGACATGATTTAAATGCGCGTCAAAATATGCTGGTCGGTTCCATGCTGGCCGGACAAGCCTTTGCCAATGCACCAGTCGCCGCCGTACATGCGCTGGCTTATCCACTGGGTGGCCATTTTCATCTGTCGCATGGGCATAGCAATGCGCTGGTTCTAACTGAAGTATTAAAGTTTAATGCGCCAGCCGCTAAACAGCTCTATGCGGAATTGATGACCTGGCTGGATCCTTACAGTAAAGGTTGTCATGATGGTCTGACCGATCTGTTTATTGATCATTTTAATAATCATCTGATGCAAAGCGGTTTGACTCTAAAACTAAATCAGTTGAATGTTCCGGAACATATGCTGCAGGTCATGGCAGAAGATGCAATGCAACAAAGTCGGCTGTTGCAGAATAATCCACGTGAACTCAAGGTGGAAGATGCTTATCAGATTTATCAGGCGATCTATGCCTAGATCAATTTCCACCTAAGCCTTATCTAGTTGAGGACTTAATAGTGATGAAAGCCACCATCAAACAGCGCGAACACTATACATTTTTCCTGCCCATTCAAACCCGATGGGCAGACAATGATCTTTACGGCCATGTCAACAATGTGACTTATTACAGTTATTTTGATACCGCAGCCAATGCCCTGCTCATTCAGGAGGCTGATTTTGATCCTAAATATTCCCCGATGATTGGACTGGTGGTCAGCTCCAACTGTCAGTTCAATCAGGAACTGTCTTATCCGGAAATTATTGAAGTGGGCGTGGCTATTGAAAGCATGGGAAATTCATCGCTCAGCTATGATCTGGCTATTTTCAAACGCAACTCAGATACAGCCGCTGCGCAAGGCAATTTTGTTCATGTATTTGTCGATCGTGAGACACGAAAAAGCACCCCGATTCCAGTTGAAATGCGGGATGCTTTATCTCAATTTGTTGTGACTTAAAATCCAGCCTATTTCAGTTGGATATTTTGCAGTTCACCGTCAAACTGCTGTAGCAGATCGCGTACTGCCGGTTCAGCATGTAACAATTCTTCGGCACGTTTAAAGGCACGTTCCTTACGCTGATGCTGCATGGTATATGGCGTTAACTGATCCACATTTTCAAATTTCACCTGGAAGTTAGTTTGCGGCCATTGCTGTTGCAAAGCAGCTTCCAGATGATGTTGCAACTGGGTCAACAACTGCTGGTACTGTTCAGGGATATGGAAAACGGATTCGCCATTCATCTGGCCAGTCATGATGCCATACTGTGCCAGTTCCTGTACTGCCGGAGAAAGCTGGCTGTTACGGAACCAGTATTCCCATTTTTCTACGCTCCACTCGCCTTCTAAGGTTTGCTCAGGTATCTTCAAAATATCCTGTGGCATCAGATTCTGCATATTTACATCTTGGGAAATGTCTTCCGGCAAAGCTGTCTGTGCGACTGGCTGAACCGAAGCTATATTTTTAAGAGCAGGCTGATCGGTTGTTTCCTGTGAAAGCTCTATTTCCGGTGCAGCAAGACTAAATTCCTCATCAGCAGACATACTGTTTTGTGGTGGCTCACTAGGAATGACAGCATCTGCAGGAATAAACTCTTCAAGCAGCAAATCATCCGAACTGTTGCTGGTAGCAGGTGCTTCTGGCGTACTCTCGATTTCATCAAAACCAAATAAGCCTTTGTCATCATTTGGATCAAAAACAATCTGATCCGCAGACTGAATCTCTTCAATCACTGTTTGAGTTGCTACAGGCTGGACAGGTTCAGGTGCATTGATGTTGGTTGGCTCTTCCTCATCCAAAAAATCATCCGAAGAAGGTTCAGACGCTGATGCGACATCAATCTCCTCATCCGACTCATCGTCCAGAGAGAAATCATCAAATACCGGTTCTGCCTCCAATGATTGTGTTTCTACTGATTCAGATTGAAGTTGTGTCTGAACGGACTGCTGTAGGCGTGTTGTATGAGTTGTTGCCTGTTGCGGTGCAGTCTCCTGCATCACCGGAATTTCGCTTGGCTGTAATGGACGGAAAGCCAGCAAACGTAGCACCGTCATTTCAAAGCCTTGTTCTTGCGTAACTGCAAGCTGTAGATCAGCACGACCTTTACAGGCAATCTGATAATACAGTTGCAGGTCTTGTGCTGAGATTAGAGCCGATAACTGCATGATCTTTTGATTGATCTCGGCACTATATTTCAGGCTTAAATCTGGTAGGTACTGCAATAAAGCCAGTTCATGCAGAGTCGAAATCAGCTGATCGAGCACCAATGACACATCCAGAGCCTGCTGGCGGAACTGCAGCAGTAATTGACTGACCTGCGCTTTCTGGTTCTGGTGAATCGCCAGAATCAGATCATAAATAATGGTACGGTCAATCAGCCCCAGCATGTCTTTAACATCCTGATGCTGAATCGCTCCCTGACCATAGGCAATCGCCTGATCGGTCAACGACAAGGCATCACGTAATGAACCTTGCGCAGATTCAGCAATCTGCCAGATGGCATCCTGATCAGACTGAATGCTTTCTTTGCTAAGAATATGGCCCAGATGTTCGGTAATTTCATCGACTGCCAATGGACGCAAAGTAAATTGCAGACAGCGAGAAATTACGGTAATCGGTAGTTTTTGCGGATCAGTGGTCGCAAACAAGAATTTGACATGTTCTGGCGGTTCTTCCAACGTCTTTAACAAGGCATTGAAAGAATGCGTGGACAACATGTGCACTTCATCGATCAGGTAGACCTTAAAGCGGCCTTGAGTCGGTGCATAAGGAACATTGTCGAGCAGCTCGCGGGTATCTTCCACCTTGGTGCGTGACGCCGCATCAATTTCGATTAAATCAATAAAACGACCTTCATTGACTGCGGTACAGGTCGCACAGACCTCACAAGGCGTCGAGGTAATACCGGTCTCGCAGTTCAAGCACTTCGCCAAAATACGTGCAATCGTGGTTTTTCCGACACCACGCGTTCCCGTAAACAAATAGGCATGATGCAAACGGCCACGTTCGAGCGCGCTGGTTAAAGCACGTGATACATGGTTTTGCCCCACCAATTCATTAAAATTACGAGGACGGTATTTTCGCGCAAGTACTTGATACATGTATGCTCCTTTTTACAGGTCTAAGC
>NZ_JBAPXX010000062.1:0-7427 GCF_049284435.1 Acinetobacter sp.
GGTAGTGTGGGATTACCCATGTGAGAGTAAGTCATCGCCAGCTCATTATTCGAAATACCCCCTCCGCATAGGCAGAGGGGGATTTTTTTATGCGAAAAATTAAGTATTTAAAAATTATTAGTCGCGAAAGACTATAAATTTAAAATCCAATTTGTATGTTTTTTGGTAAATCTGTGTTATAAAAAATAAAACGGCATAAAAATTGCTTATAAAACGGGATTTTCTATTAAGGGGGTAACAATGAGATTATCAGTGGGCATAAAAATTGCGAACTCGCTGTCATTAACTCCACAATTACAGCAAGCAATTCGGCTATTACAACTTTCAAGTCTGGAATTGGAACAAGAAGTTCAGTTGCAACTTGATAGTAATCCTCTATTAGAAAAAGTTGAAGAGCAAATTACCCTTGAAAGCTTATCTACCATTGAATTAAATAATGAAAATAACGATCTAACCAATGAACTTAACGCCGATCATCTGCCTGATGACTTACCTGTAGATACCGATTGGGATGATGTTTATACCCATCAACCTACAAGTCTGGGGGCGGCCGAGTTCGAAGAACGTGAAGATAATCGTCAAGGGCATCAGAGTCTGCAAGAATATATGCTGGAACAAATTAATCTGTTGAATTTTTCACAGGTTGATAAATTAATTGCTTATTGCATCGTCGACTCTCTGGACGACAAAGGTTTTTTAGATGCAGAGTTGAGTGAAATTACTGCATCAGTACAACATTTACTCTCTTCTATGGGCTCTGAAGAAGAAATTGAAGATGATGAAGTTGCCGTTGTATTAAAGCATATCCAGCGTTTGGATCCGGTGGGTGTAGGTTCTAGAAGCTTGGCAGAATGCCTATTGGTTCAACTTGATAATTTACCTGCGTCAACGCCTTGCCGAAATGATGCGATCAAACTTCTGCAACATTATGAATTGTTGATCACCAATGAGCTTCCTAAGCTGATCAAACAGACTGGCTTAAATCCAGAGCAGTTGCGCTGTGCCGTAGATTTGCTAAAAACATTGAAACCGCATCCAGGTCTGGAATTTGAAAATAAGGAATCAGATTATCAGGTGCCAGATGTCGTGGTAATGAAAAAGAATAACTGCTGGCAAGTCAATTTAAACTCGGATATACTGCCAAAGTTACGCGTCAATTCTTTTTATGCCAAAATGATTCGTCGTGCAGATCAAAGCGATGATAATCAGTATCTGCGTAATCAGATGCTTGAGGCGAAGAACTTTATCAAAAGTATCGATGAAAGACATAAAACCTTATTGAAAGTCGCGACTTGTATTGTGGAACATCAAAAAATGTTCTTGGAAATTGGGGCGGAAGGCATGAAACCTCTGGTTTTAAGAGATATTGCCGAAGAAGTCGAATTGCATGAATCTACAGTTTCTCGCGTAACCACCAATAAATATATGCTGACCCCACGTGGATTGTTCGAGTTGAAATATTTCTTCTCGAGTCATGTCGGGACTACTTCAGGTGGTGAAGCATCTTCTACTGCTATCCGTGCCAAAATCAAAAAACTGATTTCCGAAGAAAATGCCCGTAAACCTTTGTCTGATAATGCAATTGCCAATATGTTAAAAGATGAAGGCATTGATGTGGCACGACGTACGGTGGCGAAATATCGTGAATCGTTACATATTCCTTCATCTTCTGAACGAAAAGTCTTGATCTAAAATTTGAAATCTGGCTATTCTAGAGATTCATTATGACAACATAATGAATCTTTTTTCTTTTGAGGATCAGTAAAATTGATTTGATTCAGGACTTAAAATACAGATATTTTATTTATAAGTTACTGTATTTAAATTATTTTATATTGAGACTCTTCTAATCCTAACGAAGGTGAGGGATAGAACTATGCAAATAACAATTCGTGGACATCATTTATCGATTACGCCAGCTATTGAAGAAAGTATAAAAACCAAGTTTTCACAGATGACGAAGCACCTAGATCAGGTGAATAGTATGCAAGTGAAACTCTCGAAAGATCATCAAATTGATAAACGCTCTAGAAAGGGCAGTAGTAATCATATCGCAGAGGCTATTATCCGATTACCGGGCATTGAATTTTTTGCTCACGCCACCGCAGATGATATGTATACCTCAATTAAAATATTAACCGAAAAACTCAAACGGCAGATTGATCGATACCGGGAAATGCATTTACAGCAGCATCCTTTAGCCCTATAAAGGATAAATGATGAAAAAGAGGTTTTAAAAGCCTCTTTTTTTTATATATATAATGTATGGATACATGAATTATTTTTGCTATTTATAGTAAAATGGCTCGTTTTACACCCTTAGTCCTATAAGAGGTCTTGTGATGAATAATGAACAGCTCGCTGAAATTTTAGAAGCCGCTTTTCCAGAGGCGGATGTTGCTGTGAGTGGTCAGGGCGGAAAATTTGATCTCCGTATTGTGGATGATCAATTTGAAGGTAAGCGTCCAGTTGCACGCCAACAAGCTGTTTATGCTCCTCTCAATGCCCATATTGCCAGTGGTGTAGTTCACGCAGTAACGATTCGCGCGATGACAAAAGAAGAATGGCGTAAAGCAAGCTTATTTGGAGCTTAATCATTTAATGGATAAATTTTTAATTCAGGGCGGTATCAAGCTCGAAGGTGAAGTGCGCATTTCTGGTGCAAAGAATGCAGCACTTCCATTATTGGCAGCAATGATTCTTGCTGATACCCCGATTACGCTCAGAAATGTTCCTAATCTAAAAGATGTCAATACGCTGGTGAAGCTGATTGCTGGTCTTGGGATCACCATGACTTATGAAGGCGATACAGTTGTTGCTGATACATCGACATTAGATAACCAGTTCGCACCGTATGAGCTCGTAAAAACTATGCGTGCTTCTATTTTAGTGCTAGGGCCTTTGTTGGCGCGCTATGGTAGTGCAAAAGTGTCTTTGCCAGGCGGTTGTGCGATTGGTTCCCGTCCTGTCGATCAGCATTTGAAAGCTTTAGAAGCTTTAGGTGCCGAGATTGAAGTGGAAGCCGGCTATGTACATGCCAAAGTCGATGGTCGCCTGAAAGGTGGCGAAGTCGTTTTTGATATGGTGACTGTAGGTGGAACAGAAAATATTCTGATGGCTGCCGTGTTGGCCGATGGTGTGACCACGATTCGCAATGCAGCACGTGAACCTGAAATCACTGATCTTGCGCAAATGCTGATCAAGATGGGTGCCAAGATTGAAGGTCTGGATACCGATACTTTAATCGTGACCGGTGTCGAAAGTCTGCATGGCTGTGAATATGCTGTAGTTGCTGACCGGATTGAAACCGGTTCATATCTGGCAGCGGCAGCGATCACTGGCGGTCGTATCAAAACCACGCATACTGATCCATCTCTGATGGAAGCGGTGCTGGACAAGTTTGAAGAAATGGGTGCAGAAGTGACCCGTGGCGATGACTGGATTGAACTGGATATGCTGGGTAAACGTCCGAAAGCTGTCAGTTTCCAGACCTTGCCACATCCGGAATTTCCAACCGATATGCAAGCCCAGATTATGGCTGTGAATGCCATTGCTCAAGGTTTTGCGACAATTTCTGAAACGATTTTTGAAAACCGTTTTATGCATGTTCCTGAGTTGGCACGTATGGGCGCCAATATTCAGGTAGAAGGTAATGATGCTGTGGTAACGGGTGTAGAAAAACTTTCTGCTGCACCTGTAATGGCAACAGATTTACGTGCTTCGTTCTCTTTGGTGCTAGCAGCACTTGCCGCTGAAGGTGAAACGCTGATTGACCGCATTTATCATATTGACCGCGGTTATGAAGATGTAGAGGCAAAGTTACAAAGTTTAGGTGCCCAAATTAAGCGAGTAAATTAATGAGCGATATGAGAAACGATGATCCAAACTTTGACGTAATGGGCAATTTTGATCATGGTTTAACTTTGGCATTAAGTAAGGGGCGTATCTTAAAAGAGACTTTACCTTTGCTAGAAACAGCAGGGATTAATCTTTTAGAAGATCCCGATAAATCTCGTAAATTGATTTTCCCGACCACGCATAAACAGGTTCGTATCTTAATTTTACGTGCTTCAGATGTACCGACTTATGTTGAAAATGGTGCAGCCGATATTGGTGTGGCCGGTAAAGATGTATTGATGGAACATGGCGCGCAAAACGTGTATGAACCATTGGACCTGAAAATTGCGGTATGTAAATTGATGACCGCCGGTAAGGTAGGAATGCAACGTCCTAAAGGTCGTTTAAAAATTGCGACCAAGTACGTGAATTTGACCCGTCAATACTATGCCAGCTTGGGTGAGCAAGTGGATGTGATCAAGCTGTATGGCTCCATGGAACTTGCGCCACTGGTCGGTCTGGGCGATTACATTGTCGATGTGGTCGATACTGGTAATACCTTACGCGCCAATGGTTTAGAGCCACTTGAAGAAATTTGCAAAGTGTCTTCGCGTTTAATCGTCAATAAAGCCAGCTTCAAACGTAAGCAAGCGTTGTTAAATCCGATTCTGGCACAGCTTGAAAAAGCCGTGGAAGAACGTGAAAAGGCCAAACAGGCCTAAATTTGTTGCGTAAAAAAACCGTCCTTTTAGGACGGTTTTTTTATTCGATTGAACATAAATACGATGTAAATTCTTTCATCAATTTTACCAAAAGTTATTTCCAATAAAACTCATAGGGCTAGAGCACTATAGCTGCCGACAAAAGTCTGGAAAACAGGTAAACTAAAGCCTTCGAATTCAAACCTGATGGGTAAATTGATGCGACGTTTATCGACCCAAGATCAAAACTTCAAGCAAGCTTTTGCTGACTTGTTGGCTTTTGAAACTGTTAATGATCCTGAACTTTTAAAAACTGTAGATCAAATTATTGCTGATGTTCGTCAGCATGGTGATGCTCAAGTTCTTAAACTCACTCAACAGTTCGATCGACATCCAGCGCATCAATTTTCAGATCTAGAGTTAAGTCAAGAGCAACTGCAAGCTGCCTTCGAGGAGCTAACGACTGAAGTGCGTGAAGCTTTAGAATTTGCTGCAGCACGCGTGCGCGAGTTTCACCAGGCACAAAAGCAAGATGGTTGGACCTATATCGATGCTTTAGGAAATACGCTCGGTCAGAAAGTCACACCACTGGATCGTGTCGGGATTTATGTACCGGGTGGTCTGGCGTCTTATCCATCTTCAGTATTGATGAATGCGGTGCCTGCACATGTCGCAGGTGTGCCGGAAATTATTATGGTGGTGCCTGCGCCGAATGGTGATTTAAACCCATTGGTACTGGCGGCTGCATATCTGGCAGGCGTAACGCGTGTCTTTACAATTGGGGGTGCGCAAGCGGTTGCGGCATTGGCTTATGGTACAGAAACTGTCCCACCGGTCGATAAAATTACCGGCCCAGGTAACCGTTTTGTTGCTGCGGCAAAACGTGCAGTGTTTGGTCAGGTCGGTATCGACATGATTGCAGGACCTTCTGAAATTCTGGTCTATGCCGAAGGTCAAAATAATGCTGAATGGTTGGCGATGGATTTACTTTCGCAAGCTGAGCATGACACTGTGGCACAAGCCATTTTCATCACACCCGATGAACAGTTGCTGAATGCCGTTGAACAGGCAATAGAAATGCATCTGGCAACATTGCCAAAGGCAGAAATTGCCCGTACCTCGATTGCTAATCGTGGTGCTTTAGTCTTAGTGAAAGACCGCCAAGAAGCATCGGATTTGATTAATCAGGTGGCGCCTGAGCATTTGATGTTGTGTTTAGATGATGCAGAAGCAATGTCTGACAGCATTCGTCATGCAGGTGCGATCTTTATGGGACGTTATACGCCTGAAGCCATTGGTGATTACTGTGCCGGTCCAAACCACGTCTTGCCAACTTCAGGTACTGCGCGTTTTTCATCACCACTTGGTGTCTATGATTTCCAGAAGCGTTCAAGTCTGATTATGTGCTCACAAGAAGGTGTAAAAACTTTAGCAAAAACTGCTGATATTTTAGCGCAACAAGAAAACCTTGATGCACATGCACGTTCTGCACGCTATCGTTACTAACCATAAATAGAATTACACCCTCTCCCTGAATGAACTTTAAGCATGCTTTAAAGCGAAGCGAAATATGTTATTGCAATACTTGCGCTGAAAGTTAAAAGCAGTGCTTTAACTTTCGCTCAGGAGAGGGAACTTAGAGAATTTGAAAATGAAGATCACAACAGAACAAATGCGTTTTTGGAGTCCTGAAGTACGTGAATTAGAACCGTATACCCCAGGCGAACAACCAAAAATCCAGAATATTTTAAAACTTAATACCAATGAAAATCCGTATCCGCCATCGCCTAAAGTCGTTGCGGCAGTACAACAGGTATTGGCAAATTCAGCGGATGTTTTGCGTCTCTATCCAGACCCGGATGCATCAGAGTTAAAACAGGCGATCGCTAAACAACAAAATGTACCTGTTGAAACCGTCTTTGTCGGCAATGGCTCAGATGAAGTCTTGGCACATATCTTTAAAGCATTTTTTGTTCAAGAACAGCCTGTACTTTATCCAGATATTACCTATAGTTTCTATCCGGTTTATAGTCAGTTTTTTGGGGTTAAAACCAAAATCTTGCCACTCAATGACAATTTTGAAATTGTAGTGGATGACTATAAGCAAGCCAATGGCGGCATTATTATTACTAATCCTAATGCGCCGACCAGTATTGATCTGGGCTTGGCGGCCATTGAGGAAATTCTGCAAGCTAATCCGGATTCAGTGGTGGTGATTGATGAAGCCTATGTCGACTTCGGTGCTGAATCAGCAGTCAAGCTGGTTGAGAAATATGAAAATTTAGTGGTATGTCAAACCACATCGAAGTCACGTTCTCTTGCAGGTCTGCGAGTAGGTTTCGCGATTGCCCAGCCACATTTAATTGCAGCACTTGAAGCAGTCAAAAACAGCTTTAACTCTTATCCGATGGATCGTTTTGCGATTGCTGCTGCAGTAGCTTCATTTGAAGATCAGGCCTACTTTGAAGCACAGAATCAGAAAGTTATTGCCAGCCGTGAAAAGTTGGTGTCCCAATTAAATGAGCTTGGTTTTAAAGTTTTACCATCGAGTGCCAATTTTATCTTTGCCTCATTGCCATCTAAGGATGCAGGCGAGCTTGCAAGTGAGCTGCGTGAACGTGGCATTATCGTGCGTTATTTTAACAAGCCACGTATTAACCAGTTTCTACGGATTACTATTGGTACAGATGAGCAAAATCAGCGTTTAGTCGACACGCTAAAAAATGAGATTTTAGCTTAATCTCCCCAAACCCCTCTTTCATAAAGCATAGGTATCTACACATCTTTAGGTACTTAATGCAATTGTTGCGATTTCATTCAGTTCATCTATTGAATATTCCGAGAGCAGTTGAAGAGTGTTCAGTAAAATCGAAAGTCCTGCCAATATTG
>NZ_JBAPXX010000063.1:0-14377 GCF_049284435.1 Acinetobacter sp.
GTTTATTCTGTGCCAAAATCTTTGGTCCAGTAAAAGATTACGAATGCTTGTGTGGTAAATACAAGCGTATGAAATACAAAGGCGTCATTTGTGAAAAATGTGGCGTTGAAGTAACAACTGCGAAAGTTCGTCGTGAGCGTATGGGTCATATTGACCTTGCATCACCTGTTGCACATATCTGGTTCTTGAAATCATTACCGAGCCGTATCGGTCTTCTTTTAGACATGACGTTACGTGATATCGAACGTGTATTGTATTTCGAATCTTATGTAGTTACCGATCCGGGTATGACTCCATTTGAGAAATACCAACTTCTAAACGATGAAGAATACTTCAATGCATTAGAAGAACACGGTGATGAATTCACAGCGAAAATGGGTGCTGAAGCGGTTCAAGACCTGTTGAAAGACATCGATCTTGAAGCTGAAATTGCGCGTCTTCGTGAAGAAATTCCTGTTACAACTTCAGAAACCAAGCTGAAAAAAGCGTCTAAGCGTTTGAAGTTGATGGAAGCATTCAACGATTCGAACAACAAGCCAGAATGGATGGTGTTAACTGTACTTCCAGTTCTTCCACCAGATCTACGTCCGCTTGTACCACTTGAAGGTGGTCGTTTCGCGACTTCTGATCTGAACGATCTTTATCGCCGTGTGATCAACCGTAACAACCGTTTGAAGCGTCTTCTTGACCTTGCTGCGCCAGATATCATCGTACGTAACGAAAAACGTATGTTACAAGAGTCTGTAGATGCATTGCTGGATAACGGCCGTCGTGGTCGTGCAATTACTGGTTCGAACAAGCGTCCGCTTAAATCTTTGGCAGACATGATCAAAGGTAAGCAAGGTCGTTTCCGTCAAAACTTACTTGGTAAGCGTGTTGACTACTCTGGCCGTTCGGTCATTACTGTTGGTCCAAACCTGCGTTTGCACCAATGTGGTCTTCCGAAGAAAATGGCACTTGAACTGTTCAAACCATTCATTTTCGCGAAACTACAAGCATCTGGCCAAGCAACCACCATTAAAGCTGCGAAGAAAATGGTTGAGCGCGAAACTCCAGAAGTTTGGGACGTTCTTGCTCACGTGATTCGTCAACATCCCGTGATGTTGAACCGTGCGCCAACCCTTCACCGTTTGGGTCTTCAAGCCTTTGAACCGATCCTGATCGAAGGTAAAGCGATCCGTCTACACCCACTCGTATGTGCTGCGTTTAACGCCGACTTCGATGGTGACCAGATGGCGGTACACGTACCATTAACACTTGAAGCTCAGCTTGAAGCTCGTGCGTTAATGATGTCGACTAACAACATTCTGTCTCCAGCGAACGGTGAGCCAATCATCGTACCGTCTCAGGACGTGGTCTTGGGCTTGTATTACATCACGCGTGATGCAATCAATGCCAAAGGTGAAGGCATGGTGTTCGCGGATACTCACGAAGTAAACCGTGCACTGGCAACAGGTCAGGTTGATCTACACGCTCGCGTTAAGGCACGTGTACACCAGACTGTGATCGACGAAGATGGTAACCGTGAACAGCAAACCATTATTGTAGATACGACGCCTGGTCGCTGCCTACTTTGGGAAGTTGTGCCGGAAGGTATGGATTTCCAGCAAATTAACGTTGAGATGACCAAGAAAAACATCTCTAAGTTAATTAACTCTTGCTACCGTAAATTGGGTCTGAAAGATACTGTTATCTTCGCTGACCAGCTGATGTACTTGGGCTTCCGTCAAGCGACGCGTTCCGGTGTATCTGTCGGTATGGAAGACATGGTTATTCCACCGCAAAAACAAGCAATTATTGGTAAAGCGGAAGCTGAAGTTCGTGAAATCGAACAACAGTTCGAACAAGGTTTCGTAACTGCCGGCGAACGTTATAACAAAGTGGTCGATATTTGGGCGCGTACCAATGACCAGGTTGCTAAAGCGATGATGGACAACTTGTCTTTCACAACTGTTAAGAACAAACAGGGTGAAGACGAGAAGCAAAAATCATTCAACTCGATCTATATGATGTCTGACTCGGGTGCCCGTGGTTCGGCAGCTCAGATTCGTCAGTTGGCGGGTATGCGTGGTTTGATGGCGAAGCCGGATGGCTCGATCATTGAAACCCCAATTAAAGCAAACTTCCGTGAAGGTTTGACCGTACTTCAGTACTTCATCTCGACACACGGTGCGCGTAAAGGTTTGGCCGATACAGCATTGAAAACGGCGAACTCTGGTTACTTGACTCGTCGTCTAGTAGACGTTGCGCAGGACTTGGTCATTACTGAGCCGGATTGTGGTACTTATGACGGTCTGGTGATGACTCCGTTCATTCAAGGTGGCGATGTAATCGAAAACCTGGGTGCACGAGTATTGGGTCGTGTGGTTGCTGAAGATGTGAAACGTGTAGGTACAGACGAAGTTCTGCTTCCACGTAATACGTTAATTGACGAGAAACTGGCGACGTTTATCGAAAGCCAGGGTGTCGACGAAATTAAAGTACGTTCAGTAGTGAACTGTGCGTCTACCTTCGGTGTATGTGCGAAATGTTACGGTCGTGACCTAGCACGTGGTCACCAGGTGAACCCGGGTGAGTCTGTTGGTGTAATGGCAGCTCAATCGATTGGTGAGCCAGGTACACAGTTAACGATGCGTACTTTCCACGTCGGTGGTGCTGCGAGCCGAACTTCTGCTGCAAACAGCGTACAAGTTCGTAACCAAGGTACAGTACGTTTCCACAACGTGAAAACAGTACAACATGCCAAAGGTCACTTGGTATCGACTTCACGTTCAGGTGAAATCGGTATTGCGGATGATTTAGGTCGTGAGCGCGAGCGTTATAAACTTCCTTACGGTGCGTCTATCTTGCTGAAAGATGGCGAAGCTGTAGAAGCAGGCGGTATTGTGGCGACTTGGGATCCGCATACACATCCATTGGTAACAGAAGTTGCTGGTAAAGTACGTTTCAGCCAAATTGCTGATGGCGTGACGGTTACTTCTAAAACTGATGATGCAACAGGTATGTCAACCATCGAAATCTTGCCAGTGACTTCACGTCCTGCGTCAGGTAAAGATTTGCGTCCTGCTGTTGTGTTAGATACCGTTGATGGTGGCGAACAGTTCTACTTCCTGCCACAGAACACGATTCTTTCTGTTCGCGATGGCGAAACGATTGGTGTCGGTGATGTCATCGGTCGTGTACCACAAGAAACTTCACGTACCCGTGATATTACCGGTGGTCTGCCGCGTGTAGCTGACTTGTTCGAAGCACGTAAGCCAAAAGAGCATGCAATCCTTGCAGAAGTGTCGGGTGTTGTAAGCTTTGGTAAAGAGACCAAAGGTAAGAACCGTCTGGTGATTACGCCGGATGATGGCTCTGAGATTTATGAAGAGCTGATTCCGAAATGGCGTACGATTAACGTGTTCGAAGGCGAACATGTGAACCGTGGTGAAACTATTTCTGATGGTCCACAGAACCCGCACGATATCTTACGTTTGAAAGGCGAAGTTGCGCTTACAAACTACATCGTGAACGAAGTTCAGGACGTATACCGTCTGCAAGGTGTAAAAATCAACGACAAGCATATTGAAGTGATCGTACGTCAAATGCTGCGTAAAGTTGATATTACTGATGGTGGTGATACCAGCTTCATCAAAGGCGAACAAGTGGATTACATCCGTGTTGTTCAAGAAAACCAAGCCGTTCTTGCACAAAACAAGTTCCCTGCGAAGTTTGAACGTCAATTAATGGGTATTACGAAAGCATCGCTTTCTACTGACTCGTTCATCTCTGCTGCATCGTTCCAGGAAACCACGCGTGTGTTAACTGAAGCGGCTGTAACAGGTAAAGAAGATGACTTACGTGGCTTGAAAGAGAACGTGGTTGTAGGTCGCCTGATCCCAGCGGGTACAGGTTTGGCTTACCACCTGGAGCGTCGTCGTCAAGAAGCAGAAGCTGCAGAATTTGAACTGCACAATGACTTCTCTGATGTAGATCAAGCTCTAAGCCAGGCATTTAACGAAGAATTCTAATTCGAGTTAAAGCTGAGAAAAGAGACGCCTTCGGGCGTCTTTTTTTGTCTGAAATTTATAAATAAGACATCTTGAACAGAAGAATAATCCATTGATATTTACAAAACTCAGCAGGAATACCGAGAGAAGTAACACGCTACAGATTTTAGTTTCATAAAATGAAGATAAGCTTAATTAAAGCAAGACAGGAAGGCCAAGGTCATGAAAAAATTAATGGGTGTTATGGCAGTTGCCACTCTTTCCAGCTTTATGTTGGCGGGTTGTGAAAGTATGTCTGCCAATGAGCAACGGATCGGTGCTGCGGCCCTTGGTGGTGCAGTGGGTGGTGGTGTCGGTAATAAAGTCGGCGGTGGCGTTGGTGCAGCTGTTGGTGGTGGTGCCGGTGCAGCAGTGGGGAGCAAATCCCAAGGTGGTTCAAACCGTAATGCCACCTATAGTGGTGTAGGTGGTGCTGTGGGTTCAGCAGTCGGTAAAAGTATCTTCGGTGGTAATGCAGGTGCTGCAATCGGTGGTGCAATCGGTGGTGGTGCCGGTGCTGCGATTGAACAAGATAACCGTCGTCGTTAAGTCGAAAGTCACTTCAGATTCAGCTAGATTTAAAAGCGCCAATGTGGCGCTTTTATCTTATTTAGGAGCATTAATTTTCCCTTTGCTCTGTTTACGCCGGATATAAACCGTTTTTTCTACTTCTGCAATTCTGACCCCGGCTTCATCATAAATATTCAGCTGATAATGCCGATACACTGGCGCGTTGTCAGCCGCCAGATTGATAATCGTGGCAATTTCTTCAGCAGAAATCCGAATGTCCGCCACCACTGTGCCGCGACCAGGTGCCAAAAACTGAATGCTGGCGCCTTTATCCCAGACCAGGTATTTCGGCCCTAAATGATGCATCAGCAATAACATATAAAAGGGATCGACCATCGAATATAGGCTGCCACCAAAATGCACACCGACAATATTCTGGTTCTTACGGGTCAGCGGCATTTTGACCCGAACGTGATAATTATTAAAATCAATCTTATCAATTTCGATGCCTGCACCACGATAAGGGGCATAGCGGTTCAGAATAAATTTTGAAACCAGAGGCAGTTTTTGAATTTTCTGGAATAGGCTCATACTGACATTCTTTTTGCGGCTGTGATTATGCATACTAGAGCAACAAAAATGCGCTGGCATTGATCAATCATGCCGATTTATAAACTAAGTGGTCAATAACAAGAACAGGATCAAAAGATGGAAATGCACATGCAATGGGTCGATACCACGGATCAGCAGCGTCTCTGTGTCAAAACTTATGGACAACCCGAACAGCCGGCATTGGTGCTGGTTCATGGCTATCCTGATCATCAGGCGGTTTGGGAGCCAGTCATTGCTTATTTGAGTCAGGATTATTTTGTTGTGACCTATGATGTACGAGGCGCAGGTGAGTCCAGTATTCCTGAAAAAATCTCCGATTACCGCTTGGCACGTTTAAGTCAGGATCTGGAAGAGGTGGTGAATAAGATATTACCGAATCGTGCTTTTCATCTGGCCGCGCATGACTGGGGCTCAATTCAGTCCTGGGAATCTGTCACCGATCCACGCTTCAAAGGACGAATTCTGTCTTATAGCACGCTGTCTGGGCCATGTCTGGATCATGCCGCTTTCTGGATGCGTGAACAGTTCCAGCAAAACAAAGCAAAATTCTTAAAGCAAATGAGCAAGTCCTGGTATATCGCGATGTTCCAGTTGCCTTTAGTGGCACCATTGGCCTGGAATTTTTTCAATCCGCAGCGTTGGGCCAAGATCGTGCAGCAACTGGAAAGACGGGATAATCTGCCACTCAACCCGCATATTGTCAAAGATGGAAAATATGGTGTAAACCTGTATCGGGCCAATTTTTTGCCGCGTTTGACTCAACCACGGCAGCGTTTTGCCATCTGTCCGGTACAGGCGATTGTGCTGAAATATGACCAGTTTGTCGGGCCAGATCTGGTCGATGAGATGTCCAAATGGGTGGATGATTTTTCGAAAATAGAACTGGCTGCCAATCACTGGGCGATCCTGAGTCAACCGGAGCAAGTGGCTCAATTGATTGATGAGTTTATTCAGCGTAAATCTGTTGTCATCACTTGATAGGCCACTCAGCTAAACATGACCCGGCCAGAAAAAAGTGGCGGAATTTTTATCCGCATTTTCTGATAAAATAGCCGCTTTCTCTCTATTCCGATTCATTATGTTCGCAATTCTTGCTGCTATTGGAGTCATGTTCGGACTCTCGTTGGCACGTGTACCTGTGGTTTTTGCCCTGGTCATTGGTGCTGTTACAGGTGGTTTATTGGCAGGTCTGGGCCTGCAGGGAACCTTGGATGCGTTTAACAATGGCTTGGGTGGTGGTGCCAAAATTGCCTTAGCTTACGGTATTTTAGGTGCATTTGCTTTAGCTCTGGCACGTTCGGGTTTACCGGATTTGCTAGCTTATAAAATGATCAGCACCTTAAAAGGTGAGGCCGATTTTAAAGCGCAAAACCGGGTGAAATATCTGATCTTCTTCACGGTTGCCATTGCTGCCGTGTTCTCGCAGAACGTCATTCCCGTGCATATTGCCTTCATTCCGGTACTGATTCCGCCACTATTGATTGTATTTAACCATTTACAGCTAGATCGCCGTTTGGTGGCCTGTTTGCTGACCTTTGGTCTGGTTGCCACCTATATGCTCATTCCAGTCGGTTTTGGTGCGATCTTCCTGAATGATATTCTGGGTCATAACATCAATACCTTTGGTAAGCCTTATGGTTTTGAAATTACTTATGATCAGATTCCATCTGCAATGGTCATTCCGGTCATTGGCATGCTGGTCGGATTGTTGATTGCCATTTTCTTCTCTTACCGTAAACCACGTCTCTATAGAGATATTCATGTCGAAGAGCAGCAAAGTATTTCTGCTGAACTCGGGGTAGAGCAAAACCTTAAACCTGAAATTTCGAAATTCACCATCTGGATGGCCGGTCTTGCAGTTGTAGCAACATTGGCTGTACAGCTGTATTCAGATTCAATGATTCTGGCAGGTTTAGTCGGTGTCGCGATTCTCAGCTGTGCCGGTATTTTCAAATGGAAAGAAGCGGATGATGTGATCATTACCGGTATGCGCATGATGGCGCTGGTCGGCTTTATCATGATTGCAGCACAAGGTTTTGCCGCCGTGATTGAAGCGACCAATCAGGTACCTGCACTGGTCGAAGCATCGGTCAACTGGATTGGTGACAGTCAGGCACTGGCAGCGTTCCTGATGTTGCTCATCGGCCTGTTGATTACTCTAGGCATTGGTTCATCATTTTCAACCGTGCCGATTCTGGCCATCATCTATGTGCCGCTGTGTATCCAGTTCGGTTTTAGCCCTGCGGCGACCATTGCGATTATTGGAACTGCAGCAGCTTTGGGTGATGCCGGTTCTCCAGCTTCGGATTCAACTTTAGGCCCAACTTCTGGTCTGAATATGGATGGTCAGCATGATCATATGAAGGATAGTGTGATTCCAACCTTCATTCACTTCAATATTCCGTTGATGATTTTTGGCTGGATTGCAGCCATGGTTCTGTAAGTCAATTTCAATCTGCTCTGATATCTATTGGAGCAGATTTATCTAGATTTAAAATAAACAATAAGATGCATTTAAAATATATGTTTAAATAAAAATTAATATAAACCTGATTATTTCACTCTGAATAAAGCCATATTTATCTGATTAATATACTTGGTATTTAAAACCAACCAATTCAGTCAATTTAAAATAAATAAATTTTTAAATCAATAGCTTAAATAATAATTGTAAATTAGTTTTATAATCCTTATTGCATATTATTTCCCCTCGTGTTTATTATTAATTAAGATTTATTTTCTTAATAATTATTCTTCCTGTGAGGTATTTTAAAATGTTAAAGCAAGCTGCTCTAATTGCATTAATGGGTCTTTCTGCATCTGCGATGGCAGGTCAATGGCAGGTGAAAGTTGGTGCCAGTTCTTTAGCACCATCAAGTGACACTGAAATTGCACCAGGTTTAGTCGTAGAAGCGGATCAAGAATATGGTTTTACGCCATCGGTCGAATACTTTTTTAATGACAATATCTCGGCAGAATTATTATTGGCTACCCCGTTTAACCATGACATTTCTCTTCAAGGTGTAGGTAAGGTGGCTAAGATCAAACATCTGCCACCCACAATTACCGCTAAATATAACTTTAAAAATGCAACACGTTTTACGCCATATATTGGTGTAGGTGGCACAGCTTTTATTGCTTGGGATGAAGAAGGTCTGGCTAAAGATGTGAAAGAAGAGTTTGGTGTAGCAGGTCAGGTCGGCTTTAATTATCAGCCAGCAGATGCCAAAAACTGGGGAGTATTTGCTGACGTGCGCTATGCGGATTTAAGTCCTGAAGTGACTTTAGATGATGCTGATAGTACTAAATTCGACTTGAATATTGATCCTTGGGTTTACACGATCGGTTATAGCTACAAGTTCTAAATTCTAGCCTTACTCAACAAAAAAAGCCTCATCTTGAATGAGGCTTTTTTTTCAAAATAACAACGATTTATAACTTATTGAAATTGAGCAGATCGGCAATGTTCAACTATATTAAAACGAATAAAGTAAATATTAATTGAATACGACTTAATAATTGAATAATAAGGAAGATCAGCATGAAGTTTTTAAGCCAAGGTATTGTGATCTTCTTCAGCCTGCTGGCAGGGTCTGCCTATGCGGCAAGTTTTGATTGTCAGAAAGCTGAAACCGTGACAGAGAAAGCGATTTGTGAACATCGCCTGCTCAATGATGCCGATGTCAAGATGAGTACCAGCTATCATATTTTACGTCGTATGGTGCCTATGGGAACCCGTTCGGTGATCCAGCGCGATCAGGTGAAATGGCTACAGTTTCGTGACCGCTGTCAGGAATCGGTGTCCTGTCTGAGTCAGGTCTATAATATGCGTCAGCAGCAAATAGACCTGCAATTTCAACGTATTTATAAGCTTGGACCTTATTAAGACTTAAACCTAAGTCTTTACAAATTCAAGCCATTTTAGATCAAATGATCCTTTATAAAATATCTTGAGAAAAAATATACAACTGGCTATTGAAAATTTAGCAACTCACTCCATTCATATAGGCAACAGTATTGACCTGTATTTAAAATAAAAGGAGTGATTAATGAGCGAGTCTAGCGCACAAAAACATAGTTTCCAGGCTGAAGTGGCTCAGTTACTACATCTCGTGACCCATTCGCTTTATTCAAACCCTGAAATTTTCCTACGCGAATTGATCTCGAATGCCTCAGATGCATGTGACAAATTACGTTTTGAAGGGATTAATCATCCCGAATTTTATGAAAATGATCCTGATCTGCGCGTTCGTGTCAGTCTGGATGCAGACAATAAAACCATTACCATTTCAGACAACGGGATTGGCTTAAGCGAACAGGAAGCCATTGATAATTTAGGGACTATTGCCAAATCAGGCACCAAAGACTTTATGTCCAAACTGACCGGCGATCAAAAAGCCGATGCTCAGCTTATTGGCCAGTTTGGTGTCGGTTTCTATTCCGGCTTTATCGTGGCTGACAAGATCACGGTAGAATCGCGTCGTGCCGGCACAGATGTCTCTGAAGGCGTACGCTGGATCAGTGGTGGAACCGGTGAGTTTGAAGTTGAACAGATCACTAAAGAACGTCGTGGTACCGATATTATTCTGCACTTGCGTGAGGATGCGCTGGATTATCTGCAAAGCTATAAAGTGAAGCAGATTATCAATAAATATTCAGACCACATCAGCCTGCCAATCCAGATGCAAAAAGAAGTCTGGCAGGAAGAAGAAGCGGCTGAAGGCGAAACGTCTAAAGGTGGCCAGTATGTCAAAACTGATGAGTGGGAAGCCATTAACTCGGCCAGCGCATTATGGACTCGTAACAAGTCTGAAATCACTGAAGAGCAGTATGTCGAGTTCTACAAGAACTTAAGCCATGATTTCGTAGCGCCATTGGCCTGGGCACATAACCGGGTTGAAGGCAGCACTGAATATACCCAGTTGTTATATATTCCAAGCAAAGCACCACATGATATTTTCACCCGTGAATCCAAAGCGGGTATCAAACTGTATGTGAAACGTGTGTTCATTATGGATGATGCAGATAACCTGATTCCAAATTACCTGCGCTTTGTGCAAGGTGTGGTGGATAGTGCCGATCTGCCATTGAACGTGAGTCGTGAATTACTGCAAGAAAGCCGTGATGTAAAAACCATCCGTGAAGGCAATACCCGCCGTATCCTGACCATTTTGGATAATCTGACTAAATCTGAAGATGAAAAAGATCAGGCAAACTTCAAAACCTTCTATCAGGAATTTGCTTCAGTATTGAAAGAAGGTCTGGGTGAAGATTTCAATAACCGTGAACGTATCTTGAAACTACTGCGTTATGCAACGTCGACCAATGACGAGGTCAGCACGTCATTGGCAGACTATAAAGCACGCATGAAAGACGGCCAGAAAGCCATTTATTATGTGACTGCAGATAGTCTGAATGCTGCGAAAAATTCACCGCAACTGGAACTGTTCAAGAAAAAAGGCATTGAAGTTCTGTTGATGACTGAACGCGTGGATGAATGGGCGATGAACTTCGTGAGTGAGTTCGATGGTACGCCGTTGCAAAACGTGTCTAAGGGTGCAGTTGACTTAGGTGATCTTCAGGATGCGGAAGAGAAGAAAGCCCTTGAAGAAGCTGCAGCCCAGTTTAAACCGGTGGTGGATAAGCTGACGGATTCATTAAAAGACAAGACCAAAGAAGTGCGGGTTACGACGCGTCTGGTCGATTCTCCGGCTTGTCTGGTGACTGGAGAGGGTGAGTTGTCTCCACAACTGATTCGTATGCTGAAAGATGCAGGTCAGCCTGTGCCGGATATCAAGCCGATTCTGGAAATCAACCCGGAACATCCGTTGGTGAAAAAACTGGATGGCTCAGCGCAGTTTGATGATCTAGCCAATGTGATCTTCGACCAAGCGGTGATTGCAGAAGGTGGATTACCAGAAAATCCTGCTGAATATGTCAAGCGCATTAATAGTTTGCTGCTTGCTTAAGTGCTGATGTATTGAATGAGAAAATCCCTCTTCGGAGGGATTTTTTATGCCTGCTTCACTTTTCAATTCTAGAAATGATCTGGAAAAACGATAGTGAAGATAAAAAAATCCTTGCGGGTTTTAAATCTGAATTTTGGATTAATATTTGTTTTATGATTTATAATTGCGATCATTAAGTAAGGAGAGAGAATGTTATGAAATCTAAGCTGATGATCAGTATGGGCGCTGTAATCCTGATGTCGATGAGCCAAGTTAGTCTAGCGGCACCTGCTGCAGAAAAAGTGGTACGCACAGATCGAATCAGTTTTTATAAAGTTGCGAAAGTAGAGGTAGCAAAACCACAACGTGTGCAACGTAGCGATCGTATTCGCTTCAATATGCCGGTGATGGAACAACCCTCATTGCAGCAAAAACGAGTGCTACGCAGTGATCGTATTATCTTGAATAAAAACAGCTAATACTTGCCGCGCTGATTGCCTCAGTAATATTGAAAAAAGCCCATGAATGATGGGCTTTTATATTTTCCACCATCATCCAGTTTAAAACAAAGCTTCTAAACGTACCAAGGCACCGACATAGTGATCACGATCCTCACGATGATCATTCAAATAGTTCAGGTCGGTCTGGACAAAAAACCATTCACGTAAAAAAGGTTGTCTCCAGGACACATAGGGGCCCCAGCGATTAAGACGCAGATCCTTGTCATTTAGATAACCACCGGTATAAATGCCGTAACTAAAACGGTTGTCCTGAAAAAACTGATGTTGCCTAAAGGTGTAGTTGTCCCAAGTCAGATCGTCGTCTTGATCATCTGCATAAGTCAGACTGAGTTGATTGGAGAAAAAGGCCTGATTGGGACGGGCATGAATCAGTTCCAGGTTGGTCCGTAAATAGTTTTCACTCTGAATGCCGTAGCGATAAATCTGTTCGGCATGAAAAGAATAGTCATTTTCCAGCGTCCAGTCCTTACTGGCTTTGATACGCAGGTAAATATCATCTCCAGAACGTAAGCCCAGATCCAGATCGGTTTCGAAAGGAATGCGATCTGACCATTCAGACCAGCGTAAGGCAAAGGAGCTGTTATCTTCACGTGCACGTTTAGTATCCAGACGTTTATCTCCAGAAGTGGCAGGATTTTCATTGGTAATCGCGACATTGCTGTCTAATTCATTGTCCAGACTGTCATCACCAAAAACCACACTCAGCTTTTGTTCCAAGGTTGGAAGTTTGATCTTGCCGCGGATTCTGGGCTTAATTTCATAGCCTTCATATTCATCCCAGCGATTATCTAAAATGATCCGTAATGTGGCTGCAGCCGGCTGATCCGGATCGCTTTCACCAAACCAGTTATCAATTTTATGTGCAGTACGATCGGCCCATTCGCGGATGCCTTTCTGTTTTTGATCCGCCCATGAATAATTTTCTGTTTCCAACGTAGATGGAACGATGGCGACACTTGATTGCTCCGGCAAAACGGTGGGCGTTGCATCGATCAAACGTGGAATCTGATCTAGCAAGCCTGATCGGCTTGGCTCTGTATTTGTTGAACTGGCAGGAGCAGTTGTGACTGAATTTGCCCAAGACATGCTACCGCTCATTCCTACGCCCAGAGAGAGCAGTAAAATTTGAGTAATCCTGTTTATTTGCATGAGATATTTGTTGCTCTTGTATTCTTATATTCAGCTGTAGTTTTCTAAAAAACGGCCTTAAAAAGCAAGTTAAAGCTACAAAATAACAGCAATTATTCAACTATTTGAGTCTGAATTTCCCGATAAAGTTCCAGCACTTGAATTGGTTGCGGCATTGTTAAAATAATATTGTGAATATTCCGCCAATTTAGCTGTTTGTCGCGTTGCAGCAAGATGTGTGGATAGGCCAGCTCATCCTCTGTGAGAGAGATACTTTTTTCACCATGAATCACTCGGATTTTTTGATGTTCCTGCAGCAAGAGCACTGGGGTAAAAAAATCCGCAGCAGCTTCTTGAAATGAGATAAATTTCTGCTTCTGAATAAACTGGGCGAGTATAAACGGATGGTAATCTGGCTGTGTCCAGACTGTTTCAGCCTGCTGCAAGTAAGCCGTTGAAAAAAGCTCGAGTTGCATGAAACTGGTGCTTATAATAGACCACGCCAGTGATTTAATCGCAGCAGCTTGGCGTTGATGCTGGGTCAGCCAATGTTGAATACAATAGTGAGCCTGCAACTGACTCGGTACCCCTAAGAGCATCAGATATTTAACAAACTAGCCTTGCAGATTCAATTGCTCAACCAAATAGACCTGACGTGCCTGCCAGTTATCTTCTGCCGCATAATACAATGCGATATCGAGATAGATGGGATGTTCGAGATTGGTACGTAATTCTAAAGCACAGAGTCGCTGGATATTGGTTTCTTCTAAGCCTAAAGGGTGTACATGGGCGTTTAGTTCGCCTAGTTGGATCTGTACAGGGAATTGAATCAATTCGGAGACTGTGATCTGTTCTTGCTGAATTGTTGTTTCAGCTTTGAGCTGAGGATCGGGAGTCTCATGTACAGTTGGTACCTGTATGGGTAGCTCATCTGGGCGATGTAGTTCTAATGCATGGATTCTTGCCCTCGGCCGTCCCCGATGGTATTTGGTTGTTTCCACAGCTTTTAAGCTGGTTTCAGCTTCGTTTAAGGATAAGGCAGGAACGATCAAGGGTGGATCCTGTTTCAGGCAAGAAAACCGCTGCTGTTGTTGCAACAGCCAGATATAGCAGTGTTGTAGTTCAGCCCATTGGCTGTATAGGGCAGGAGATTGGGGAGCCGGAATCAGCCAGATTTGCCAGCCACGTTCAGGATGATGTAAAACTGCCCAGCCTGAATCCGGATGGGCATACAATGCTTGTTCCAGCGCCAAGATTTCGGTGAAATAGCCACGAAAGCTTAGATGATAAGACGTGTCAGCAGAAAATTGGTAAGCAACAAGTTCAGGCTGAGTGCGGGCTTTAAATGCTGAAATCTGGGTTTTGAAAATAGGCTCATCACACAGATTAAAAATATCGCGTATTCTTTTTTTAGAACGGGCAATTTCATATAAAGGCAGGACTTTATGCTCCAGTTGCTGTGCTAGTCCATGTAGTTCTTTAATTAATTATGCTTTTTCTAAAGCATTCATTTTTTGATCTCTAGAGATGTTTCAGTGCTTTATCCAGGGTTTGTGCCAGTACGATGTTAACCGCCAGCTCGACCAGTCTATATTCAGCAGAATTTGAGTCTGTATAGCTTTCTGCC
>NZ_JBAPXX010000064.1:0-33532 GCF_049284435.1 Acinetobacter sp.
AAGCAGAATCCTAAAGGATATGGTTCATAGATATGAATTTTATTTATGGGGTCATTTGTCACCAACTTACCCATTCACTGGTTTTTCTGGTGAATGAGCTGCTGAAAAGTCCTCATAGTATTATTCTTATTCATGTCGATCAGAAAGCCGACCTTGCCCCATTTCATACTCAATTCGGACAGCATGATCAGGTATATTTTTTAGCAGACCGGACAGATGTACGATGGGGCAGCTATAGCCAAATCGAGGTCATGTTAAAACTCCTGCAGGAAGCGCAAAAATATGATTACGGCTATTTTTTCTTCCTGTCTGGAGATGACATTCCTTTATGTTCCAATACGGCAAGAGAATTATTTCTAGAAAAAGAATATCAAAAACAGACAGAGTTTGTGGGCCATGATGATTTAGCAGATGATGTGGAACCACGGGTTAATGTCCTTTATTTACCGATTATGTATCAGAAAGCTAAATCACCATTATTTCAATTCCTGAGCAGATGGGCATTATGGTATTGCCGGCACTTCCGTAAACAGGATATTTCTCATTTACCTAAACTATATAAAGGTTCAAACTGGATTACTCTCACCGATCAGGCGGTGACATTTATTCTGGATTATCTGGAAGTAAATCCGGATTATGCAAAAACCTTTAAATCTTCACTGTGTGCAGATGAAATCTTTTTCCATACCATTATTTATAACTCCCATTTTCAGCAACGCATCTATCATGCCCAGCATAGGATAGAGGATTGTGAAACAGGGCTAAGATATATTGACTGGGATTCCGGGCCGGATTATCCAAGAACTTTAGATGTGTCTGATTTTGATAGAATGAAGCAGTCAGGCATGCTGTTTGCGCGGAAAATGAATACAGATATCCCAGTAGATATACTTGAAAAACATTTTCCATAAAAGCTTCAGGCCGGAAAAGTACCCTAAAAACTGAAGTATTTTCTTTCGTTTAAAGGGTACTGTTTTTAGGTTTTTTAAGGATTTAAGCTTCGCCCTGGATCAGCTGGGTCAGCTCATCCACATAGTCCTGCATTGGGCGTGGATTATGATCACGGCGGCTTTCAATATTCAAGCGCAATAACGGTTCAGTATTGGATGCACGCACATTAAAACGCCATGTACCAAAATCTAGGCTGACGCCGTCGGTCTGGTCAATTTCTGGTTTTTGATCGGCATAATGATCGAAAAGTTTTTGGATGGTCGCTTGGGTATCTGCAACTTTAAAGTTGATTTCACCACTGCATGGGAACTTGGCAATCATCTCCTCAACTAGAGAAGAAAGAGACTGCTGAGTTTCAGACAATACAGCGATGGCAAGTAGCCATGGAATCATGCCGCTGTCACAGTAAGCAAAATCACGAAAATAGTGATGGGCACTCATTTCCCCGCCATAAGCCGCATTATGTTCACGCATGACATCTTTAATGAAGGCATGACCTGATTTTGATTGGACGGTAATCCCCTGATACTGCTCCACGACATCCAGCGTATTCCAGACCAGACGTGGGTCATGGACAATTTTTTCACCAGACTGCTTCAGCAGGAATGCCTGCGCCAGAAGGCCAACAATATAATAGCCTTCAATGAACTGACCTTTTTCATCAAACAGGAAGCAGCGGTCAAAGTCTCCATCCCAGGCAATCCCCATATCCGCACCATGCTGAATGACCGCATCACGGGTGCTATCACGGTTTTCAACCAGAATTGGATTCGGGATGCCATTCGGGAAGTTACCATCGGCCTCATTGTGAATTTTGATAAATTCAACCGGGATTTGTAGCTGTTGAAACTTCTGTTCAAGCGCATCCACCACATGACCTGCGGCACCATTACCGGCATTCATCACCAGTTTCATCGGGCGGATTTTTGCCGGATCGATATAGGTCATCAGGTGATCGACAAATTCTGGCAGGATATTATATTTTTCAGTATGACCTTTTTGGCTAACTTCAATGAATTGCCCTGATTCTGCCAAGGCCTGAATCTCTTTAAGACCAGTATCGGCACTGATTGGACGTGCATTTTCACGCACCAGTTTCATACCATTATAATCCATCGGATTATGACTGGCAGTGACTTCAATACCACCTTGTACATCGAGGTGGAAGGCCGCGAAATAGACTTCTTCAGTTCCAGTCATACCTAGGTCGAGTACATTGACCCCGGCATCATTCAAGCCGCGAATGGTTGCCTGTTTTAGGTCTTCACTGCTGAGACGTATGTCACAACCGATGACCACGGTTTTAGGCTGATAAATCTGTCCGTAAGCACGGCCAATTTTGTAGGCAATTTCTTCGTTGAGTTCTGTGCCCAGTTTGCCGCGAATGTCATAGGCTTTGAAGCAAGTCAGTTTTGTCATTTATAGGCTCTCCATTCAGAAGAAAAAAGGCCGGTTTCCCAGCCTTGATTCAATTTTAATTATTCTACGGTAACCGATTTTGCCAGGTTACGTGGCTGATCTACATCCGTACCACGTAATACAGCCACATGATAAGACAATAATTGCACTGGGATGCTATACACAATTGGTGCTAGCACTGCATTGACTGCCGGAATATGTACCACATGCTGGCGTTCTTTGGCTTTAATGCCGCTGTTTTCATCAGCAAACACAAATAGCTCACCACCACGTGCCTGAACTTCTTCCATATTGGATTTAAGCTTGTCCAGCATGTCATCATGTGGTGCCAGAATCACCACCGGCATGTCATTGTCGACCAGTGCCAATGGCCCGTGTTTCAGTTCACCTGCAGCATAACCTTCAGCGTGAATATATGAAATTTCTTTCAGCTTGAGTGCACCTTCCAGTGCGATCGGGAAGTGGGTACCGCGGCCCAAGAACAGGCAGTGCTGCTTCTCAACAAACAGTTCTGAAAGACGTAGAAGTTCATCATCATGACGCAAGGTATCCAGCATTACTTTAGGCGTATGCCAAAGTTCTGTGGTGATCTCCGTCATCTGTCCTGTAGAAATAGTATTTTTCACAGAACCGATTTTGAGTACCAACAGCATCAATGCAGCAAGCTGGGTGGTAAAAGCTTTGGTTGAAGCCACACCAATTTCAGGACCTGCCAGCGTCAACAGACTATGCTGAGTTTCACGCACCATCGAAGAGGTCGCCACGTTACAGATGGTCATCGTGGTGATGTCCAGTCCTTTGGCTGTTGCACGTTTCTGTGTATCACGTAAGGCAGCCAAGGTATCGGCAGTTTCACCGGACTGGGAAATACACACATACAGCGTGTTATTCACAATCACCGGAGTGCGATAACGGAACTCGCTGGCAATCTCGACCTGGCAAGGCAGATCAATCAGCTGTTCAAACCAGTATTTGGCGATCATACCGGCATGATAGCTGGTACCACATGCAATAATCTGGATTTGCTGGATTTTTGAAAAGTCTTGTTCTGCACTGGCAAGAAAGTCTCCGCGCAGGTCATTGCCATTTAAGGCTTGGGAAATGGTCTGTTTGATCGCTTCAGGCTGCTCATAAATCTCTTTGAGCATGTAGTGCTTGTATTCACCTTTAGAAGCATTGCTGACGGCAGCATCCAGCTCCTTGACCGGACGATCGACCAGTTGACCATCGACAAAGACTTCAATGGTGGTGCGGGTCAAACGGGCAATATCACCTTCTTCCAGGTAGATAAAACGGTTGGTAATTGGTAGTAACGCCAACTGGTCAGAACTGATAAAGTTCTCACCAATACCGACACCAATGACGAGTGGGGAACCTTCACGCACAGTAATCAGTTCATCTGGATGATCAGTATGCACGATGCCCAGTGCATAAGCACCTTTCAGTTGTGGGACCACTTGGCGTACAGCATCTAACAGGCTCGGGGTAGATTTCAACGCATCATTGATCAGATGTGCCACTACTTCAGTATCAGTCTGTGAAGTGAAGACATAGCCTAAAGCTTCAAGATCATCTTTGAGTTCTTGGTAGTTTTCGATAATTCCGTTATGCACCACTGCCACATTTTCAGAAATATGCGGATGGGCATTTTCTTCAGTCGGCTTGCCATGGGTCGCCCAACGTGTATGAGCGATACCGAGTGAACCGCTAATCTGTGATTCATTCACCGCCTGTTCAAGGTTCGCAACCTTACCGACACGGCGTTCACGTAGGACCTGGCTATTATTGATAAGTGCCAAACCTGCTGAATCATAACCACGGTATTCCAGGCGTTTTAAGCCTTCGATCAAAATATTGGTAATGCTACGTTCTGCAATGCCACCAACGATACCACACATATTTGTTCCCCTTATTTCTTGATTTTTTGCGGACGTGGATAGTTTTCTTTGACAAATTGCTTAGAGCGCTCTACTGCCAAACTGTTGTCTTCCACATCACGGGTAATCGTTGAGCCTGCACCGATTGTGGCGCCGTTGCCAATTTTCACGGGTGCCACCAATGAACTGTTCGAGCCAATAAAGGCTTGATCACCAATAATCGTTTTAAATTTATTCGCACCATCATAGTTACAGGTAATGGTCCCTGCACCGATATTGGAACCGGCACCAATTTCAGCATCACCCAGATAGGTAAAGTGGTTGGCTTTAGAGCCTACACCAATCGTGGTATTTTTCACTTCAACAAAGTTACCGATATGCACTTCATTGGCCAGTTGTGCACCCGGACGCAGTCGTGCAAAAGGTCCAATTTGGGTATCTTCCCCAACGATGGCGCTATCGAAAATGCTATATGGCTGAACCTTGGTACCAGCTGCAATCTTGGTATTCGTGATGATACAGCCAGCGCCAATTTCAACATTGTCGCCCAGCTCGCAAACACCCTCGATAATCACGTTGATATCAATACGGACATCCTGGCCGACAGTTAAATTGCCACGCAAGTCAAAGCGGCTTGGATCAATCAGATGTACACCTTGCTGCATCAGCTGTTTGGCTTGATAAGCCTGGAACTGACGTTCTAAAGCAGCCAGCTGCACACGGTCATTTACCCCTTCAACTTCAAAAGCCATTTCAGGTTCTACAGATGCAACTTGCATACCATCTGCCAAAGCCATCGCTACAATATCGGTCAGGTAATATTCACCTTGAGCATTGTCATTGCTTAAACGCGGGAGCCATTGATGCAGTTTGGCATTGCTGACCGCATAAATACCGGTATTGATTTCCTTGATCTGACGCTGCTCTTCGGAAGCATCTTTATGCTCAATAATGGCCTGGATCTGACCCTGTTCACGTACAATACGGCCATAACCATTGGCATCCGGCAGGGTAAGCGTCACCAGGCCAATGCCAGTTTCTGCGGTGGCATCGAGTAATTTTTGCAAGGTCACAGGATTAATGCACGGTACATCGCCGGAAAGAATCAGAGATACGCCGTCGTGAGGCAGGACAGGCAAGGTCATTTGCACCGCATGGCCGGTACCCAGCTGTTCAGCCTGTTCTACCCATTTAATATCTTGTTGTGCAAATACTGTTTGAACCCGGTCACCGCCATGACCATAAATCGTAATAATATTATCTGCGTTTAATTTTTTTGCCGTTTCAATGACATGACCCAGTAAAGGACGTCCTGCAAGAGGTTGTAATACTTTCGGTAAGCTTGAACGCATACGCGTGCCTTTACCTGCAGCAAGAATAATAACAGTCGTTGACATGTTCTAATCCTAAATATGGCTTATGCCACGGTGAAGTAAAAATAAAGCAAAATACAAAGAGCCGCCCAAAGGCCGGCAATAATGTCATCCAGCATGATGCCGAAGCCACCATCCACTTGACGGTCAACCACACGAATCGGCCAGGGTTTCCAGATATCAAATAATCTGAATAGCGCAAAACCGATGAGCACCCATAACCAGCTCATCTGACCTAAGTAGATCAGGGGCAAAAAGGTGATGGATTGTCCGGCAAATTCATCCCAGACGATGCGGCCATCATCATGTACACCCATGACTTTGGCAGTATGCCCGCAGATATATATGCCAATCAGGGACATGATGGCAATGGCAAAAACACTGTTTAAAAAACCAAGATGCAGCCAAATAGGGATAAATAAAAGTGCAAAGGCCGAACCAAAGGTACCAGGTGCTTTAGGTGCCAGACCGGAACCAAAACCAACCCCACTAAAGACAATCAGTCGGTCGGTCCATGACATGGCTTTAAAATTGATCGCAGGTTTATGCAAAATGTTGATACCCATTAAATTGAAATAAATGGTCTGTGCCATCTTTTTCAAAAGTTAAGCCGTGTTGCTGCTGAATTGAGCCGATCATACTAATCGAAACATCAAGTTGTTTTTGCAATAGTTTTTCGTAATTTTGCGGGCTTATTGTAAAGCATAATTCGTAATCGTCGCCACCAGCGAGGGCATATTGCCATTTTTGTTCATCACTTAAGGCATGCAGGGCAGGACTGATCGGTAAGTTTTCAAGTTGCAGCTTTGCACCGACTTGAGAAGCTTTGAGAATATGTCCAAGATCTTGGGCCAAACCATCCGAGACATCAATCATGCTATGCGCCAGACCTTTTAGGGCAGCACCGAGCTGACAACGTGGCGTTGGATAGTCCAGACGTTTCTGCAGTGGATGACCAAGATGATCTAAAGCAAAAGCAGCATCACCGACGGTTCCACTGACACAGATCAGATCACCCGGTTTTGCACCTGAGCGTGGAATGGCTTGGCCAATATCCACCCAGCCCAATGCTGTGACAGACAGGGTTAAATGAGGACTTTGGGTGGTATCACCACCGATTAAACTTACGCCAAATTGATCGCAACAATCATATAGACCCTGACTAAAAGCTTTTAGCCAGTCATGATCAATTTGGGGTAGGCTCAATGCCAATAAAATACTGTGCGGGGTTGCGCCCATTGCAGCAATATCAGATAAATTGACAGCCACAGCTTTCCAGCCAATCGCATGCGGATCGGTATTCATTGGAAAATGGCGTCCAGCAACCAGGGTGTCGGCACAGATGACCAGTTGTTGCTGTAAAGGGGGGGTGAGCAAGGCTGAATCGTCACCGACGCCCAGATCGACAGAATTGGCATTCTTGCGATTGAAATAGGTGTCGATAATCGAAAATTCAGCCATACAACAAATCTACGCTATTAGTTAGACTGCTGTTTTTCTGCTGCACGCAAAGTTGTCGCTAAACGATCTAATACACCATTGATGTATTTATGGCTATCGGCACCGCCAAAATGTTTAGCCAGCTCGATCGCTTCATCTAGAACGACGCGATATGGAATCTCAAGATGTTCTTTAAGTTCATATGCACCAAGACGAAGGGTTGCAAGTTCAACACCGTCAAGTGCTGAAAGTTCACGATCGAGTACCGGGATTAAGAGCGCATCCAATGCTTCATGATTGGCAACCACTTGAGTCAACAATTCATGATAATAGCTCAGATCCACTTTGTGCATGGCATTTTCCACACGCGTACGTGCTTCAATCTCATGCACCGGATTGTGGCTCATTTGCCATTCATAAATTCCTTGTACAGCAAAGCGACGTGCTTTACGTTTTGCTGCATAAGTTGCTTGAAGTGTTTGCGACATAGCGTTAAATAGCCTTTAACAAGTTAACCATTTCAATCGCAGTCAGGGCAGCTTCGCTACCTTTATTGCCTGCTTTTGTTCCAGAGCGTTCAATCGCTTGTTCAATACTGTCCGTAGTGAGTACACCGTTAATGACAGGCAAGCCAGTGTCCAGGCCAACCACGCCTAAACCTTTGGCACATTCGCCTGCCACAAAATCGAAGTGAGGCGTGCTACCACGAATCACGGCGCCAAGCGCGATGATGGCATCGAAACGATCTGAAGCTGCCAGTTTTTTCGCAACTACAGGAAGTTCCCAGGCACCAGGTGCATGAACAACAGTGATATTATCCTCTGATACACCATGACGTTTCAATGTATCAATGGCACCTTCTAACAGATGTTCAACCACAAAGCTGTTAAAACGACCAACTAAAATCGCATAACGGTCTTCGTTCGCGAGATGTAACATACCTTCAATACGGCGAACTGCCATAACAACCTCGATGATTTCTTAAGATGTTTGTTGTGCGGTGATGTATTCCACCACTTCTAAGTTAAAGCCTGACAGGGCATTGAAACGCAATGGAGAGCTCAGCAGCTTCATTTTTTCAACGCCTAGATCACGCAAAATTTGTGCACCCACACCAATGGTCTGATACTGCTGAGACAGTGCAGAATTTGATTTTACATTTTTTGGTGCTTTAAGGGTATCTAATGCTGGGCCCAGGTCCTGTAAATGACGTTGGCCAATCCAGACTAGGACACCACGATCACTATTGGAAATTTCTTTCAGGGCACGATCCAGGTTCCAGGCCGGTTCGCCGTCTTGTTTCTTCAATTTGAGCAAGTCACGGGTCGGGTTAAAACCATGCACACGCACCGTGGTCACGCCATCTTTAGGCTCACCTTTGACCAGGGCCAAATGGATATCTGGGTTGCCTAGTTCACGATAGCGATATAGGTCAAAGCTGCCGTATTCAGTATTAATACTTTGCTGATCAATACGCTCAACCGTTTGTTCATTGGTCATGCGGTAATGAATCAGGTCGGCAATCGTTCCGATTTTCAGGCCATGCTTTTCAGCAAAAACTTCAAGATCCGGACGGCGCGCCATTGTGCCATCTTCATTGATGATTTCACAAATTACAGAAGCCGGTTCCAGTCCTGCCAAACGGGAAAGATCACAACCTGCCTCAGTATGTCCGGCACGGTGCAAGACACCGCCTGGTTGCGCCATCAGCGGGAAAATGTGCCCGGGCTGTACAATATCTGCCGGTTTGGCATGAGCAGCCACAGCGGTTTGAATCGTGTGTGCACGTTCAGCCGGAGAAATACCGGTAGAAATGCCTTCAGCTGCTTCAATCGACAGGGTGAAATTGGTCCCGTGCTGGGCGCCGTTGGCATCGACCATCAAAGGCAGATTCAACTGCTGGCAACGCTCTTTACTTAAAGTCAGGCAGACCAGACCACGTGCGTGGGTGATCATGAAGTTGATGTCTTCAGGACGTACGTGCGTTGCAGCAATCACCAAATCGCCTTCATTTTCACGGTCTTCATCATCCATCAGGATGACCATTTTTCCTGCACGGATATCTGCTACAAGCTCTTCAACAGTATTGAGCGGCATCAACCTTCACCTTCTTTTTTGATCTTGATCAGACCGAATCATGACATTATTGGGTACATAGTCTAACGCTTTTTGCGCAATTTTGCCTATGCTTATTGCTTTCCCTCTAGTGGTTCATTGTTATACACAGTCTTGATAAACATGAAAAGCCGACTTTAAATGAAAGCCTGGGCTTTATGCAGGTTTTTTGAGCAATTAAAAAGCATAAAAAATGAGAAACTTAGGTGAAATCAACATAAGCTCAGACATTAAGGTATTTTTAGAAAGTATTTTTATTTATTGTCAGTAATTCAATGGAATTCTGGACTAATGATGCTGGAAAATTTTACCTAGTATTAAAGAATTTTAAAGATATCGAATAAAAAGCGGACCGAAGCCCGCTTTTAATCATCAGATTGATTAGAAAAAACCTGCCGGTTTGGTTGAATAGCTCACTAACAAATTCTTGGTTTGTTGATAATGATCTAGCATCATTCTGTGATTCTCACGGCCAATACCTGATTTTTTATAACCGCCGAAAGCCGCATGGGCAGGGTAAATGTGATAACAGTTGGTCCAGACCCGACCGGCCTGAATGGCACGACCGGCACGGTAAGAGGTATGCGCTGAGCGTGACCAGACACCGGCACCTAAACCATAAATGGTGTCATTGGCGATCTTGATCGCATCATCAAAGTCTTTAAAGGTGGTCACAGCCAGTACAGGCCCGAAGATTTCATCCTGAAAGGTCTTCATGTCATTGGTGCCTTTAAAGATGGTCGGTTCAATATAGAAACCTTGACCCACTTCCTGACGTGCTTCACCACCGGTCAGAATTTGTGCGCCTTCTTCACGGCCAGTGGCAATACAGCCCAGAATCTTGTCCTGCTGTTCCTGTGAGGCTTGCGCGCCAATCATGGTGTCAGTATCCAGTGGATGACCGGTTTTAATGCGTTGGACCCGATCTACTGCACGCGCCAAAAAATCATCGGCAATACTTTCCTGTACCAAGGCACGGGAAGGGCAGGTACAGATTTCACCCTGATTCAGGGCAAACATGGCAAAGCCTTCTAAGGCTTTATCCAGATAATCGTCTTCCTGATCCATAATGTCGGCAAAGAACAGATTCGGTGATTTACCGCCAAGTTCCAGAGTCACCGGAATAATATTTTCAGTCGCATATTGCATGATCAGCTGACCGACAGCTGTGGAACCGGTAAAGGCAATCTTGGCAATACGTGGATTGGTCGCCAGCGGACGGCCGACTTCAACGCCATAGCCGTTGACGATATTCAACACGCCCGGCGGTAAAATATCCTGAATCAGTTCAGCCAGCACCAGAATGCTGACCGGGGTCTGCTCCGCAGGTTTCAGCACAATACAGTTGCCCGCAGCCAGTGCCGGAGCCAGCTTCCAGGCCGCCATCAGGATCGGGAAATTCCAGGGAATGATTTGTCCGACTACACCAAGCGGTTCATGGAAATGGTAGGCGATGGTATCTTCATCAATTTCGGAAATACCGCCTTCCTGTGCACGGATACAGCCGGCAAAATAACGGAAATGGTCAATGGCCAGTGGAATATCGGCAGCCAGCGTTTCACGGATCGGTTTCCCATTGTCCCAGGTTTCTGCCACAGCCAGCAGTTCCAGATTTTGTTCCAGACGATCTGCAATTTTCAACAGAATATTGGAACGGATAGTAGGCGATGATCTGTTCCATTGTTCTTTGGCTTTATGCGCTGCATCTAGAGCCAATTCAATGTCTTCTACAGAAGAACGCGGCACTTTGGTAAAGACTTTGCCATCTACCGGAGAGATATTGTCAAAGTATTCACCTTTGACTGGAGCGACCCATTCGCCGCCAATGAAATTATCGTATTGTGCTTTAAATTGAATTTTTGAACCGTCAGTATTGGGGTCTGCATAACGCATAATCTATTCCTTTATATGATTGTTAGTGGTACAGGTCGAGCGCATGTTGCCGATCAAAAAATATAGGCGCTTCTGCATTCAGCTCTACTATAAAGAGGGAAAAAGACGCGAGGTTGTTTGTTTACATGCTTGCTACAAAAGACAATATTTGGAGACAAGCAGCAGAAAAATAAAAGTTATAAATTCTAAAGTCTTAAATTTAAAAACAATGGTTTATAGCACTTATAAACCATCGAAAGATTGGCATATTTTTAATGCGCTTGATTACATTCACACTGCAGTCTGGGTTGTACAAGACAGCCAAAATGGAGAAATGAGAGAAAGTTTCATTTCTCCTCGCTGCTTTATTTAAAGTGTTTAAAGCCCTTTGTCATGCAGCCATTGAAACAGTTGCTGATAAACCTGCTCACGCACAGATTGCTCTGAAAGCACCAGATCATGTAAACCGTTCTGGATACTTTGAACCGTGACATCGCCTTTGATTTTTTTGGCATATTTCTGAATGTCTTTAATCCCTAAAATTACATCACTGCTTTGTGCCGCTTTGCCCCATTTTTTAGGAGATAAGGTCTGATGTGAATGCATGATGAGTACCGGAACATCGAGCTGAACGCCGCGATGAATTTCTTTCTGTGCCTCATGAATGGCACGAATAAAACTGATCCGAACCATCGGGTAGCGGGTCTTTTTCCAGTCCAGACTGAAGTCCCATTCGCCTTTTAAATCCTTATGCAAGCTGGTGGCATACCACTTGTTCAGCTCGCTTGGAAATTTAAGATTGGGAAAAATTTTGGCCAGTCTGCTCAGTTGCGGAATGCCGAGCGCGCGTTTGATCGGATTCATGTTGAAGTCATAAAATGGACTGTTGACCCAAAGTGCTTTGATTAAAGGATGCTGCGGATGATGTGCCGCATACAAGGTCGTGGTCAGGCCGCCGGTAGAATGACCACAGAGCAGGGCAGCATCGTGGTCCTCGGCTGCTATAATGTCGAGTGCCTGGGTAATTTCTGCATCATATTCAGCTAGGTCATACACGTTATAATATTTTTGATGCGGCAGAATCGAACGGCCATATTTTCTTAAATCCAGCGCATAAAAATCAAAACCATGCTGATTAAAGCGCTCTGCCATTTCGGTCTGAAAAAAATAATCGATAAAGCCGTGAATATATAAAACTGCTTTTTTTGTGGGTTGGGCTGCTTTTTTACGTATTAGCGTTGCTACGACTTTGCCTTCATAATCATCGGGAAAGTTCAAGATCGCTTGTTCATAGCCTGTCCCCAGAATATCGGGCTGATAAAGCGGTTGCAGTTCACTCATTTTTATACTCGTTCATCTTATTAAATTTATGCTTTATCCTTGATGAGTTGCGGTTTTTTGTCAAACAGAACTTGCTGTCCATTTGAATTAATAAAACCAATACCGGTTCATTTTAAAATCAACCCAGAACGTATGCTGAAAAAAGAGTGTTATCAGATTATAAAATCCTGCTAAAAGTATTATCAATTTACTAAATAACCTAACAGCTTAAAATCAGGCTAAGCTATATAAAATGAACAAAGTGATGTGACTATTTTGGCAGAACTGCCGAAGATTGATTAGATGAGTTAAATAATGCCCAGAGAAAATTTGAACAGTAAACGCCCTTTATATATTCCTTATGCTGGAAATACTCTGCTAGAACTCCCACTACTCAATAAAGGCTCTGCATTTTCTGAAGAAGAGCGCAGAAGTTTTAACTTGCATGGCTTGATTCCTCATGTCACCGAGACCATTGAAGAACAAAGTCAGCGTTCTTATCAGCAGTATTGTGCTTTTAGCAGTGATATTAACAAGCATATTTATTTGCGGAATATTCAGGATACCAATGAGACCCTGTTTTATCATCTGATTGAAAATCACCTCAGCGAGATGATGCCGATTATTTATACGCCGACTGTGGGTGAGGCATGTCAGCGCTTTTCTGATATCTATCGCCGTCATCGTGGGATTTTTATTTCCTATCCTGACCGTGATCAGATCGATCATATTATTCACAATATCAACAAAAAGAACGTGAAAGTGATTGTGATCACGGATGGCGAGCGTATTTTGGGTCTTGGAGATCAGGGTATTGGCGGCATGGGAATTCCCATTGGAAAACTGGCACTCTACACCGCATGTGGCGGGATTAGTCCGGCCTATACCTTACCGATTACTCTTGATGTTGGTACCAATAATCAGCAGTTGTTGAATGACCCGATTTATATGGGCTGGCGTGAACCGCGAATCAGTGGCGATGAATACTATGCCTTTGTCGAGACAGTGATTCAGGCGATTCAACAGCGCTGGCCAGATGCCTTAATTCAGTTTGAAGACTTTGCACAGAAAAATGCCATGCCTTTGCTGGAAAAATACCGTGATCGAATCTGCTGTTTCAATGATGATATTCAGGGCACCGCTGCGGTGTCTGTGGGCAGCCTGATTGCTGCTTCGCGTGCAGCGGGTAAACAGCTCAAAGATCAGGTGGTTACTTTCCTGGGTGCTGGTTCAGCTGGTTGCGGAATTGCAGAACAGATCATTAAGCAAATGGTTGCTGAGGGCTTAAGTGATGCTGAAGCACGTGCACGCGTATTTATGGTCGATCGCTTTGGTCTGATCACGGAGAATCAGCCGAATTTACTGGACTTCCAGCGCAAACTGGCACAGCCTCTTGAAAATGTAGAAAGCTGGGCAGATGCAGAGAGTATGATTTCTCTACTGGATGTGGTCAAACGTGCCAAACCGACGGTACTGATAGGCGTATCTGGACAGCCAGGTTTATTCACTCAGGAAGTGATTGAAGCCATGGCTGAAAACAGTGTGCAACCGATTATTTTCCCTTTATCTAACCCGACTTCCCGCGTAGAAGCTGTTCCGGCCGATATCTTGCAATGGACCAAGGGTAGGGCGCTGATTGCGACGGGCAGCCCATTTGCACCAGTGAATTATCAGGAACAGATTCATCATATTTCACAATGCAATAACTCTTATATTTTCCCGGGTATCGGTTTGGGCGTAGTTGCTTCAGGTGCGAAACGTGTCACGGATAATATGCTGATGGCCTCGAGTAATGCCTTGGCGGACTGTTCGCCTAAGCTGAAAGACCCTCAGGCAGATTTATTGCCAAATCTGGATTGTTTGCAGTCAATTTCGAAGCAGATTGCATTAAAAGTAGCGCTTGCTGCGATTGAAGATGGGGTAGCACCGAAAGTCAGTGTAGAAGAATTACAGTTAGCTATTGAACGTAATTTCTGGACACCGCAATACCGTGACTATCAGCGGATTACCTTTTAATTATATTGAAGATGGACTCTTATCGTCGCTAGTGGTTTGCTAACCAGAGTTCATCTGATTCATTAATGGAATATCAAAAAGCCCTAATCGAAAGATCAGGGCTTTTTTGAATCTGGAGCGGGAACAGCTTGAGACAATTTAGTCTTGAAAGAGGAAATGATGAGCTAGAAGTATTAACGGCCTGCTTGGTTTTTAGTTATAATTTTTCCAAATATTGATCAAATACAAAATAGGGTTACTTAAATTGGGCTTCTTTAAAAAAAATGTTTTTAGAACTATAAAAAAACTGGATCAGCCAAAACAAAAAAAACTAGCTGTTGTTCAGGAGTTGGGCAAAACGTTTATTCAATCTCCAGTAAAATTTGTATGGGATAGCATGGCTTTAGCCACACAGGCAAAATCTTTCGAATCTAATTGCATATTAGGAAATTCAAAGTTAAATCAATTGGGTCTACATCGTTTTCGAGTTCAACTTGCTGCAAGCATGGCAGCACAGCGTAGATCGAAGTTATCGAAATTGATTCAGCCAGCAGATGTCGAAAGTTTTCAAAAAAATGGTTTTATCTTAAAAGAAAATTTTTTAGCTCAGAATGAATTTGAACAATTAAAAAAAGAACTATTAACCACTGCACTAGAAACGCGTGAGACCTTACAAGGCGATACGGTCACGCGCCGAATGGCATTAGATGGAAAAACCTTAAATAATCTACCCATCACCAAGCAATTTTTACACTCTGAGGAGTGGAGAAACCTACTGAATTATGTTGCCAGTTTTAAAGTTCAGCCAATCTCTTATCTACAAGTCATATTTTCGCATGTCAGAAAAGCCAAAGCTGACCCACAAACAAATTTACATAGTGATACTTTTCATCCAAGTGCAAAAGCCTGGTTATTTTTAAACGATGTCGCCGCAGATGAGGGCCCTTTCGTATATGTGCCTGGGTCACATCATTTAAGTCCTAAACGATTAGATTGGGAACAGCAGAAATCTGAGTCGATCACAGCGAAAACTGATGCCATGACCCGTAGAGGTTCTTTTCGAGTGTCGGAAGAGGAAGTGCTTCAATTAGGCTATGCGAGACCACAATCTTTTTCTGTAAAGGCAAATACATTGGTAATTGCAGATACCTATGGTTTTCATGCCAGAGCAAAAAGTTTAAAACCTTCAATGAGAGTTGAGCTTTGGGCCTACGCACGTCGTAATCCATTTATGCCTTGCTTAGGTGGTGACCCGCTTTCCTTGCCCCTTTTGAAATCGAATTTAGTGCCTTTATATTGGTCAGGTTTGGACTTTTTGGAAAAACACTATCAGCGAAATAATCCTTGGAAAAAAGTGGGTAAAAAACATGCAGCTGACCCTGCGGTTTTGACCAGTAAATAAGCACCTTTTTAGGGTCAGCTTACTGGATATTTTTAGATAAAGATATCAAAGTAATTATTTATGAAGGAATTAATTTAATTTTGTGTCAGCTACGCTGTATACAACTTTAGTAAACTGCGACCTGTTTACAGGAGTTTAACTTTCTTCTGTTTATTGATCGCTGTATGATAACGAAAATTTTACACAATAAATTTATAAGTTGTCGTAATGGAACCACAACATCAGATACCATTAAGAAAACTTCCACGGCTAAAAGCCCGTGGTGGTTTACAGGTGATGTATGCATCGATACGTGCATTATTGCTTCGGGAATTACAAACCCGCTTTGGTCAATACCGTCTAGGATATCTATGGGTCTTTTTAGAGCCTTTATTGACTATTGGAATCATGGTGATACTTTTTGGTACCGTCATGCAAAGAACATTACCAGGGATGGATTATGCTGTCTTTTTAATTAATGGCATTATTCCCTTTTTCATGTTTAGAACGGGTGTGACTCTGGGAATCAGTGCTACTGAATCCAACCGGGGCTTGTTTAGCTATCGTTCCGTAAAACCGATTGATGCTTTGCTCGCGCGTAATATTCTTGAATTTCTGCTTAAATTTACCGCTTATATTGCTTTTACTGCAGCCTTTGTATGGTTTGGCTATCACATCAGTTTTGAACAGATTCCGCAGCTTCTGGGCTATTGGATGCTGTTATTTATATTTATGCTGGCATGTAGCCTGATTTTTATTGTGATTGGCGATTTTTCAAAAGAATTAAATAAATTTCTTTCGGTTTTCTTTTTAATTCTTTATTTCCTGTCTGGTATTTTATATTCCATCCATATTATTCCAGTGGAATATCGCGAATATTTACTTTATAACCCGCTGATTCATATCTTTGAGTTAATGCGTCATGCTGTTGCTCCTACTTATAGTTTGGTGCCGGGAATCAGTTTAAGTTACTTTATCATATGGATGATTATTTCTTTATTTATAGGGTTGCTCCTGTATACGCGTTTTGAACGCCGTATGGTGAAATCAAAATGATCGAACTCAAAAATTTAACCAAATCATATGCAACACCTAAAGGTCGGCATTATGTATTTAAGGATTTAAATGCAATTTTACCTGAAAATAAAAGTGTGGCTCTTTTAGGAAAAAACGGTGCCGGTAAGAGTACCTTACTGCGTGTCATTGGCGGAATTGACTATGCCGATTCTGGTAAAGTTATTACAAATCAGACTATTTCCTGGCCGGTCGCATTATCAGGCGGATTTCAGGGAAGTTTAACTGCTCGGCAGAATGTACGTTTTGTGGCCAGACTTTATGTGAATAGCCATGAAGAAGTTGAACATGTGGTAAATTTTGTTGAAGATTTTGCTGAAATTGGTAAATATTTTGATATGCCGATGAAAAGCTATTCAAGCGGTATGCGGAGCCGGATAGGTTTTGGCTTAAGCATGGCTTTTAATTTTGATTATTATTTGCTGGATGAAGCCGGGGCTGTAGGGGATGCTTCTTTTCGAAGAAAAAGTCAGGCCTTACTCGACGAGCTCAAACAAAACTCAAATATTATTATGGTTTCTCACGACTTAAAAGATTTAACCCGCAATTGTGATGTCGCTTTTTTAGTGCGGGATGGTAAAGCAGAATATTTTGATAATGTGCAAGATGCAGTAGAGGTATATAAAGCGTATGCAAGCTAAAATAAATAAGCGACTTTGGATCGCTTATACCTGCTGTGTTCTTATTCCGGTATTCATCATTGTCTTTTATCTTTTTGCCTTTGCTAAAGATCGTTATCAGTCTTCATCAGTACTATTGGTGAAGCAGGTAGCCGATACACCAGTCGCTGATACCGCAGGAATAGGTGCTTTGTTGGGCGTGCCAAATACTAGCCGCGAAGACTCGCAGATTTTGAAGGAGTATATTGGTTCTCGCGATATGATTGAGAAATTGGATCAAACGTTGAATCTACGCCAAGAGTTTTCCTCAGTTAGTGATCCAATCTTTGCACTGTCTAAAGATGCTTCAGTCGAAGACTTGGTCGAATATTTTAATAAAATGATTAAAGTCGAGCTTGATGAGCAAACCATGATGCTGCATGTGCATGCTCAGGGCTTCTCGCCAGAGTTCTCGCTGAAACTCAATCAAGAAGTATTGAAACAAAGTGATGAGTTTATTAATGCAATTTCACAGACCATTGCACAGGAACAGCAAGTATATGCAGAGAAGCAATACACAAAAGCCACAGCGCAGTTAGATGAGGCTCGTCAGGCGGTACTCCAGTACCAAAATAAAAATGAAATTTTTGATCCTGAATTGCAAGCGAAAGCTGTCGCTACACTGATTGTAGGCCTACAGACCAGTTTGGCACAATTGAAAACTGAAGAGCGCACTTTACTTAGTTATTTGACGCCTGAAGCACCTCAAGTGGTGGCGTTACGAAGTCAAATAGCGGCCCTACAACAGCAAATTAATACTGAAAGTTCCAAATTGACTTCACCCAATAATTTGAAACTGAATAAAAATGTGGCAGATTTTGAAGCCCTGAAAGCACAGGTTGAATTTGCAGCAGATCTTTATAAAATCTCTTTAGTATCTTTAGAAAAAGCTCGTTTAGAAGCCTCACGTAAGCTGAAGAAACTGGTGGTGATTGCGACACCACGTTTAGCCCAAGATGCTTTATATCCACGGAAAGTGTATATCAGTCTAACTTCATTTATTTTATTGAATATTATTTTTGGTATTGGATTATTGATCCACTCTATTATCCGTGAGCACAGAGAATAAATTATGAAAAAAATTGCTTTATTATCAGTTTTATCATTGGCATGTGCCACGGCTAGTTATGCATTTGAGTCAAATTTATTGCCTCCAGAAGTTTCCCAAGCTTTCAATGGCGGAAACTTGGATAGTAGCGGTGCAAATAATGCTGCATTGTTGAAGAGCCAATCGGTAGTTGAGCTTTCTCCAAGTAGTTCGATGAAATATCCAACTCAAAATCGGATGTTTGGTTCGCAGCTTTTTAAGGGTGCTTTTGCTTCAACTGCAGGATCAACCTTTAATAGTAGTTATCAGATTAACCCGGGCGATAACATTAATTTACGCCTATGGGGTGCTTATCAGTTTAACGGTACTCAAACCGTCGATCCACAAGGCAATATTTTTATTCCAAATGTCGGACCGGTCAAAGTGGCAGGGGTTCGAAATGGTAATCTGCAATCGGTAGTTGAATCACAAGTTCGCCGTATTTATGTCTCGAATGTTGGCGTGTACGCGGCCCTTGAGCAAGCCCAACCTGTGAAGGTGATGGTTACCGGTTTTGTCAATCAGCCCGGTAATTATGGTGGTGTTGCCAATGATAGTGTGATTGCTTACCTGGACCGCGCGGGTGGGGTAGATCCAGAACGTGGCAGTTATATTGATATTAAAGTCATGCGAAATGGTCAAACAGTTCAGCAGGTCGATTTATATGACTTCCTGTTGCAAGGCCAGATTCGACCTTTTTCCTTCCGTGACGGGGATGTAATTGTGGTAGGGCAACGTACCCATACCTTTAATGTCTCTGGTGAAGTTTATAACCAGAATGACTTTGAGTTTAACTCACCTGCAGTTACGCTGGCACAGGCATTGGCAGTTGCCAAGCTTAAACCAGGGGCAACCAATGTCAGTATTCAACGTCGACAGGGAGCAGAATATCGCAGTGAATATTATTCGCTGAATCAAGCATCAAATATTATGATCCAAGATGGCGATGTTGTCACAGTAACGGCTGACCGCTATGCAGGTACGATTCAAGTACGGGTCGATGGTGCCCATAATGGCGCCCATGCTATTGTTTTACCTTATGGGGCTAAACTGAGTGATGTTTTGACCCAATTACAACCTAATGCTTTGGCTGAGGTTGAATCTTTGCAATTGTTTCGTCCTTCGGTAGCCAAGCGCCAAAAAGAAATGTTAAATGTTGCTCTAGATAAACTAGAAGAAACCACCTTTAATGCGCGCTCGAGTACGCAAGAAGAAGCCGCTTTACGTTTACGTGATGCAGAACTGGTTAAACAGTTTATTACTAAGGCGCGTCAAGTAGAGCCTAAAGGGCAAGTGGTTCTTAACCCAGATACTTTTCATGATGTGATACTGGAACAGGGCGATATTTTGCATATTCCAGAGAAAACCTCTGTGGTGATGATACATGGTGAGGTTGCTTTTCCAAATGGGGTGGAATACAAGCAGGGCCTAAATGCCAAAAATTATATAGAGCAGGTCGGTGGGTTTAGCCAGAAATCGAATAAATCTAAAGTGATTGTGATTCGTCAGAATGGTAAGGCCGAGCTTGTGCGTAAAGGTGAAAAAATTAAGCAGGGTGATGAAATCTTAGTATTACCTAAAGCTCAGACCAAAGGGATTGAGTTAACACGTGGTATTACACAAGTGTTATATCAAATTGCGGTAGCGGCGAAAGTAGCTTTAGATTTATAAGAATGAGGAAATATAAGTGATTAAACAATTAGAAAATTTTTTTGTAAAAGAAAATATACCTGTAACCCATAAAGATATTACCTACTGCTTGTGTATAAGAATCAGTGAGGTTACTCCTTGGATTTTAGAAAGATTAGAATTTTGCTTAAGTTACTATAGTCCACAACCAGAAATTAATGTTGTAGATTTTGGCTCTGAAGATTTATTTGCTGAAAAAATTAGAAAAATTTGCGAAAAATATGGAGCAAATTATATTTTTGAAAATGATAAAGAAGAATTTTCATTAGCAAGAGCACGAAATATTGCTGTTAATAATGTAAAAACTAAATATTTTCTTTTATCTGATATAGATTTTGTATTTGATAAAAATATTTTTGCTGATTTAGCGAAAGATGCAAAACGATTAAAAATGCATGTTTATCCAAAAAGATTTTTAACAATGCCAATATGTCATTTAGAAGAGGATGAAACAAACAGATTTTGGAATAGTAACCAAAAAGAAAATATTATCAGAGAATTAGATTATTTTGTTTCCAGAGCTGAGTATGGGAAGGATATAGAGTTTTATACGAGTTACAGTAATGTATTTTTTATGAGTAAGGAGTTATTTACTTTAGTAGGAGGGTACTGTGATAAATTTAGAGGACATGGTTCAGAAGATTTTGATTTAATGTTAAGAATTGGGTTGATTTGTTCAGATTTGCCTAAACCCGAACATTTAAATAAAGATTTTTATGGACCATTAAAAGATTCTTTTTGGGGGGATAAGTACTATTCAGGTTTCAGAAGATATATTGAAGCTGTGATGTTTAATAATGAGAATTTAGGATATAAAGCCTACCATTTATGGCACCCAAAACCACAAAATAAGGGTTATTGGACCAATAATAATGACTGGAAAAGAGAAAAGTTTAACGAAGTTATTTCAGCTTATATTGAAAAAGAAGAAAAGGTTTTAGAGGCTGATTACTTAGTTAAAGATAAAACCTGTCTTTGCTTAATGAATGATTATAAAAATTGGAGATATTTTTTACCATTAAAATATCTTGGCTATAGTTTAAAAGTTTTATCAAGAAATAATCTTGAAGAAATCGTAGAAGGGTATAAACTTATTTCTGAAGGGAAAGTTGATTTTATTTGTATATTTAATCCATATATGAAGAGCCATAAAAAATATAAGGATTTGTTTGATTTTGCAAAAAAAAATGGTGTTGATGTTTCAGTTATAGAACGAGGAGGATTGCCGAATTCTATCTATTATGCTGAACAAGTAAGTTATAATGATGATGATTTTAAGAATACAGAACTATTAGATAGAAAATTAACTATAGAAGATATTAATTTAACAAAAGAATATATAAATAGTTTAGTGACTGGACTTTATACTTTAGAGTCAATGGAAACTTATGATGAAACGATTTATAAGCCAAGTATAGAGATACTTAAATTTAAAAAATCTATTTTTATACCTTTACAGCTTGATGATGATATGGCTGTCACATTTTTCAATGAAAATCACTTAAAATATAATGATTTTTTAGATGGTTTAGAAAAAATTATAATTAAAAACCAGCATATTCAATTTGTTATTAAGCCTCATCCATTAGATAAAAAAGTTAATAGATTTAACTATGAAAATGTAACTAATCTAAATGATGAAAATATTCATGCTGTTATAGACTGTGTAAATACTGTTCTGCTATATAATTCAGGTGTGGGTTTATTAGCACTAGCACATAATAAACCTGTTTATACTGTTGGCAATGCTTACTATAGTTTCAATGGTTCATTGACTAAACAGATAGAAAAATTAGATATTATTATTAAAGATTTAGATAATGATACACTTTTTAGTTTAAATGAAAATAAAACTATAAATTTATTTAATTGGCTAATTAAAGAAAAATATAGTTGGTTTACTGCAAAAGATGTCATTAAAGAGTTTAATAATAGGAAATCACATGCTTATGACTTTATTAATGTTGAGTTTTTCAACTTTAAAGGCAAAACATGGTTTTCTGGATTAAATCCTTTATTTAGTTATAGTGATAGAACCTATCTGAATGCTATGTTGAAAATTGAAAACTTAAAGAGTGCTACTAGTGCAGTAGATAAAAAAGTATTAAAAAAATCTGATAAATTAGCTAGTGAAATATCTCCTTTAATGAGAAAAATCAGGAAATTAAAAAGAGATCCAAAAGCTTTTGTTGTAGATTTTATTAAGAAAAAAATATAAATATAGGATAAATTTCCTTTTTAATTGAGTGTGGAAATGTTAAATTATTTAGATAACTTATTGAATGAAAATAAAATTGAAGGTTATGGGTTTGTTGAGGAGTTTTGCTTAATTAACTCTTGGAAGATTAGAGGTTTTTTTTCTATTGGCGCTTATACTAATATTAGTAAGAATGCTAATATTCGAGACGTAATTATTGGAAGATTTAGCAAAATAGATACGAACGTTAATATAGGTAAATTTCTAGGTGAAAAAAATATATTTTCAAATAGTGATTTCTCTAATGGAATACCTCAAGTAATTTCAAGTGATTATGAAAAAATATCGAAAAACCGATTTTTTTATAATAAAACTCCATTAACTAAAATTGGTAATGATGTATGGATACAGGAAAACTGTATTATTAAATCGGGTGTTACTATATCGGATGGAGTTATAGTTCTTCCTAATTCTCTTGTAATTGATGATTTACCTCCATTTTCAATTTGTTCTGGAAATCCTGCACAAGTAATTGGTTATAGATTTGAATTTGAGATAATTGAGAGATTGCAAAAATATAGATGGTGGGATAAAGATATATTTAAATTAGAATCTGTTAATTACTCAAATATAAAAAAGATATTAAATACAAATTTAGACAATAAAAAATATCAACGATTCTTTGTTGATAGTTTTGATAGTAGAGTAATTGAAGATAATTTAGATCGTGTATTAATAGGCCCTTCACATATAAAGAGATGGCGTGATAAAATATATGAGGGTGATATTTTCTATCCAAATTTTTATTTAATAGGTTTTTCTGGCTTAAGTCTTTATGATAAAAGTTTAATAAGGTGGATTGATTTTTTTACTGAAATTGGGAAAGAAATTTTTTTAATGGTACCTGATTTTAGAATAGGTAATTCTTATATTTTAAATAAATCTTTAAATCCTACTTTTATTGATAAAGATCTAATTAATTTAGAGAATGATACTGTTTTATATAATGAAGCAATTAAAATTCTTGATCACTTTGTAAAATTAAATGATAAAATAAAATTTATTTTTTGGTGCCTAGGTGCTAGAGAAAATTTGAATATTAAGAATAATAAATATATAGTTAATGGGTCTTATAAGCACCCCATATGGAATTTAGAAAAATTAAATAATCTTTATTCTAATAACACTCTGCAATTAGATAGTAATTTTAACTTTGAAGATATGATTGAAAATGATGGCACAGTTCATCCAACTAACTTGGGCTATAATTTTATAAAAAATATAATAAATGGGAGAACTGTCTTTTCCAATATTAAAAAAAATAAATATAAACCAAATATATTGATTAGAACTTATCGTTGGGATGAAGTTAATAACCTATTAGCTTTATATTATAAAGAAAAGGGTGCAAATGTTATTTTTGTTGTAGATGAAACAAAAAATATCGTTAATATTCCTAGTGAGTGGTCAAAAGTATCTATAAATAAAGATAAAATAAAGAATAAATTTTTAAGATATCAAGATGATATAATGTGGCGTTCAGGAGATTACTGCTATTATTTTGCTTTTGATGAATTTCCTGAAATGGAGAGAGCTTGGTTAGTAGAAGATGAAGCTATTATTTATTCAGATGATTTTTTAAATTTTTTAGAAAAATTTGAAATGCATAATATTGATTTTTACGCAGGAAAATTTGGTAAGAGAGGTAATAAAAATTATTTATACAAAACTATAGATTTTATTAATAGATATCCTTACGGATGCATTTATTCAATTTCTATGATGACTAACTCCTATGCTAAATTTCTATATAAAAAGCGTGTAGAATTAAATAACTATTTTATTCAAAATAATTTAGAAAATGATAAGTGGATGAATGATGAGTATTTTAGTATTAATATGAGTTATGGTACCCAATATTGTATAGCTGCTCTGCAGGATGTTAGTCGTTGGTGTTGTTCACAGACACTCCATTTCAGTACTCAAAAAGTTTTAATGAAAACGTCAAAATCTCTTAATTTTGAATATCAGAATCGTTTTTATCATCCCATTCTTGTAGAGGGTTTAGATGATTCTAATAGTTTAAAACGTAATAAAAGTTTACTTAATAAGTATTTGTAATGAATTATTTATGTATATAAATGCTAATAAAAATATCTTATCTATAGTTAATCTCTATAAATATATTTTTAATAATCAAACCAACCTGCGAGTAAGTTGTGGCTGGGGCCGTAAAAAAAGTTTCTTTAAGGCTCAGTCTCTTGCTGAAAAAAAGGGTTTAAAAGCGCTCTGTCTAGAGGATGGTTTTATCCGTTCTCTTGGCCTCGGTAAAGACGGCTATGCCCCTCTTTCCCTTGTGGTCGATGAAACCGGAATTTATTTTGATGCCTTACAGCCCTCTGACTTGGAACAACTGATTCTTCAACCCGAAAATCAAGAATTAAATCTGAGGGCTACATCTGCGATTCAGACCATTCTGCAGCATAAAATCACAAAATATAATCAAAGATTTTGTACGATAGATTCAGGAAAATTTGATCAAAACACTCAACACATTTTAGTCATTGATCAAACCTTTGGGGATCAATCCATCAAGTATGCCGGTGCTACGCCAGAAACCTTTAAGATCATGCTGGCACAAGCCTGTTTAGACCATCCAGAAGCTACCATCTGGGTAAAAACTCATCCAGATGTGCTGGCGGGAAAAGCACAATCTCATTTTCAACCACAAGATTTAGCATCTGTAAATATTCAGATCCTAACGGAAGCCTATAATCCGATTGAATTATTGGGGTATATCGATGAAGTCTATGTGGTCAGCTCACAACTGGGCTTTGAAGCCTTGCTTTGTGGCAAGAAAGTCCATTGCTTTGGTGTTCCTTGGTATGCGGGATGGGGGCTGACAGATGATCAATATGCACCTTTGGAAATTTTAAATGGAAGACGTGGTGTCAAACGTTCCCTCAACCATTTATTTGCATCTGCTTATTTTCATTATGCACGCTATGTCAATCCAGTTACTGGTGAGCGCTGTGAATGTGAGGATATTATAGATTTGATTATTCCGAATATTGAATTTCAAAAACGTCTAGGTCAATCCTATATTGCGTATGGTTTTAGTCCTTGGAAAAAAAAATTTATTGCGGACTTTTTAAGCTTCCCAAAGCTTAGTTTAAAATTTCAACGCTATCTAAAGCCTAAAAAAAATCAGCCGACTCTTGCTTGGGGCAAAAAAGCGCAACGACTGAAAGATCAGAATTATCTAAATGTGATTACTGTAGAGGATGGATTTATCCGATCTGTTGGACTGGGCGCCACTTTAATTCGACCATGTTCGCTCGTTTTTGATGATGTCGGTATCTATTATGACGCGACAAAACCATCAGGAATTGAGAATCTTCTCAATCAAGTTAATCTCACCGAACAGCAGCTTCAAAGAGCACGTGATTTACAGCAAAAGCTGATCGATCTTAATATTTCAAAATATAATGTTGGTGAATCTAAATTCTTAACCCGTCCAAATGCTTCTAAAGTGATTTTAGTGGTTGGGCAGGTTGAAGATGATATGTCGATTCAGCTGGGAGGAGTTGGTATAAAAACCAATCTGGACTTGCTGAAACAGGTGCGGGAAAATCATCCGGAGAGTTATATTATTTATAAGCCTCATCCTGACGTTCAAACAGGTCTGCGGATAGGAAAAATTTCCGAACAGGACATGTCTCGTTATGCGGATCAGGTTGAATTAGATACTTCTATTTTAGAGTGTTTTGAAATTTGTGATGAAGTGCATACCATAACCTCGCTCAGTGGCTTTGAAGCCTTGATTCGGGGCTTAAAAGTTTATTGTTATGGTTTGCCTTTTTATGCAGGCTGGGGATTGACACAGGACCTGTATTCATCACAAAGACGCAACAATAAAAATGTAAGCTTGGAAACTTTGTTGTATGTAACTCTTGTAGAATATCCGACATATAATTTACCGTATACTCAGGCATCAGGTATTCCCTTGGTTCGCCCCGAGGATGTGATCGCTTATATCAAAAGTCAATTGGATCAACCGGTAGGTCATAATCATAAGTATAAGCATGTATTATTATATTTATATAACAAGTTAAAAAAATAGGTTAATTTCTTTATGTCAGTCCATGTGAATCGTTTATTGCTTTCTGAACGGGTTCTGTTATTACAGGGGCCGATGGGGAGTTTTTTTAATCGTTTTTCTTCCTGGCTCAAAGACCATGATATTCAATGTTTTAAAGTGAACCTGAACGGTGGAGATCAATTTTTTTCGCGTTCTTTTGAATACAACTTTGATTTTACCGGCACGTATGCCGATTTTTCGGCTTGGATTGAAAACTTGCTTTTATCTCAAGAAATTGATGCAGTCGTATGTTTTGGAGACTGTCGCAAGTATCATCAAGTTGCAAAAAAAGTTGCCTTAAAGCATCGCATTAATTTTTTTGCGTTTGAGGAAGGCTATATCCGGCCGAACTACATTACTTTTGAGCAGGATGGGGTCAATTTCTTTTCCAACTTTTTGTCGCATTTAAAATTAACCACAAAAAAAAATAAAAACTCTCAAGTGAAGAAAGTATCTGAAGTCAATAATAGCTATCGTTCAATGCTGATCAGTGTCATGGTCTATTATGTATTTATGCTGCTTTTTTCCTGGAAATACCCGCATTATAAGCATCATCGGCAGATGAGCATCTGGTCGGAAATTTATTATTGGATCTGGTCGGGTGTGCGGCGGATCAAGAATACTTGTGTAGAAGAAAAACGTTTTAATGCATTTATGCAGACCTATAAAAAACGTTATTTTGTGTTTGCCCTACAGGTACATAATGACTTTCAGATTCGCACCCATTCTGATTTAAAGTGCATGAAAAAGTATATTGAAATGGTCATTCAGGACTTTGCACAACATGCAGATCCCTATCATCATTTGGTGCTCAAGCATCATCCGATGGATCGTGGCTATCGTAATTATGCCTCTTACATTCGTAAACTGGCGAAATGTCACGATGTTGAAGGACGTATTCACTATTTTTGTGATATCCATTTACCGACGCTATTAAAAAATAGCCTGGGTTTCGTCGCAGTAAATAGTACGACCGGCATTCAGGCTTTGTATCACCATATTCCTGTCAAGGTATTGGGTTATGCGCTCTATAATTTACCTAAGCTGACCAACCAACGACCATTGGCTAAATTCTGGAGAAATCCAGGCAAGGTCGATCAGGTGTATTTTAACTATTTCCGTGAAGAGCTGATTCAGTATTCCCAACTGAATGGGGCTTTTTATGGCGCTTCACCTTGGATGGATGATTATGATATCTCGTATATTGGGGTGGAGGTTGAAATGCCACAAGCCAATCATCCTGTTTCCCTTTAATCCCCAGCAACTTTGACAAGGTCGCCGATATTTATTTCATTAAATATTATGGTTTTGTCATTAGGACACTATGCTTCGCTACGTCTTGCGAAGCAGTGCTTCTCATCTCAGGAAAAGTAGTCTCCGACAAATCGGGTACGGTTAATTATATGTTTGATAAGTTAGCAATATAATCTTATCAACTTTTTAGCTGACGAGTTGTTATGTCCTCATTGATCAATTTTCTATCTCGCTTTAGTACCGCAACTATTCAGCGCAGTCTTAGCTATGCTAAACACATTGATAGGGAAACGATTGAGTTCTTTGAGGAAAAAGACGGTGTCACGATGTATGCCCAAATTGAAGGGACAGATTATTACGATACTGCGATTACCTATAATCCCCAAAAAGACCGTTTAATCGATGACGACTGTACTTGTCCCGTTAGATATAACTGTAAACATGCTGCCGCTTTAGCGCGGTTATTCTTCCAGGAATATCGCCAAGAATTTCAGCAACGTTCTGCTGATTCTCAATCACCACGGTCAATAGCAAACCGCCAACAGGGATATGATCAGGCGCAACGCTGGTTGCATGACTTTAAACGGCAGTTAGAACAGACAGACCCCGAGCAACCTTCCAAAACAAACACGTGTTTAATTTACCTATTAAATCAGTCTATCAGCTCAAAAAAATTGACTCTTGTTGTGCAGAAGGCCAGACGCAATAAAAATGGCTCCATTGCCGGTGAAAGTGATTATACGCAATATGAAAATATCACCAGAAAGCATCTGACTTTACCTGAACAAAAACGACAATTATTTAACCAGGTTTATTATTACGCCAAAATAAATAGTGACGAACGCTTTTATCAGAGCAATCTTAATATCTCCGGGATTTTATTGGAGCACTTCAAAACTTTTATTCAAAGTGGCGATGTTTATTGGCAAAAAAAGAGCCATGTTGCACTTAAATGGTCAGAGCAAGGGTACAACATCGAACTGATCTGGGAACAAGGTGTCAAAAAACAGACTGAGCATTTAAACATTGAATTGGTCAATGGCGATCTTCGACTCGATTTAAAATCAAATCCACATATTCAAATTATCGCTAGCCAGCCACCGTGTTATGTCGATATTCAACAGAACACGGTGGGCCAGTTATATGGTGAATATACGGCAAATCTGCTCTACCATTTTTTGCAGATGCCTGATCTTCCATCTACGCTATTGTTTGAGTTTGAGCAGATGACTCATCAATATTCAGACGTGCAAAACCTGCCTCAGCCCGAGGCTATTCAGAATATTGAGGTCCTTGCAGGTAGCCCCCAGCCAATTTTACGCTTTGGTGTTTTAGATAAATTTGATTGGAAATTGGAGGAGTATGTTAGTGCTGAAATTGAGTTCTCCTATGCAGGTGGGCGAATAAAATCGGGTATATCCGGTGACAGTTTTATCGGCGAGCAGCATGGCAAAATGGTGCGACAGCTTCGAGACTTCATTCAGGAACAACAGGCAATCCAGCGTTTACAGCTGTTGGTCGCATCACTGGGTTGGGTGAAAGATCTTAGCTATTACCAGCAATTAAAACTTGATAAACAACGTCTCGATTCTATGGTTTCTGCTTTCTATGGAGACTGGATCAGGCAACTCATGCCCATCAATCAAATTGAATTGATGGGGTGGCAGGTAGAGCATCTGGAACACAGCCCATTTAAGCTGCAATATGTTGAAAATTTAAATATTTCCATCACTGAATCTGAAAGCCAGCAGGACTGGTTCGATATCGGGGCGACGGTTCAGGACAGTGCAGGCAATTGTTATGATTTGCTCGATGCAATCGTAGCTTTGGTGCAAGAACAGCCTGATTTACTTGATCCGCGGACTTTTAGTCATCTGCATAACAGTCAAATTTTCACCCTGAAAACTGCAGCGGATCAACCCGATTTGGCGCTATCCGCAAAGGACATTAAGCCGGTATTGTTGCATCTGCGGAGCATTTTACAGCAAGAAGAGCGCAGCATAGATCGCTATGATGCGAGCCAACTATTAGAGTTACAGCATAATCTTGGGATGGTGTGGCAGGTCAGTGATCGCCTGCAGCAATTTGCGCAGAAATTCAAACAAGGCTATCAGCAGCAACTGCCGACACCACAAGGTTTTCAGGGGGAATTGCGTCCATACCAGCAGCAGGGCTTAGGCTGGTTACAGTTTTTAAGGGAAACCCAGCATGGCGGGATTCTGGCAGATGATATCGGCTTGGGCAAAACAGCACAAACTTTAGCGCATTTGCTCATGGAAAAGCAGGCTGGACATTTGCAGGACAGCCCCGCCTTAATTATTGCGCCAACATCGCTGATGCATAACTGGATCAAAGAAGCGCAGAAATTTACTCCTGATCTCAAGGTACTGCTGCTACAGGTGCCGGACCGCCATCGCCATTTTGAACAGATTCCGCACTATGACATTGTGTTAACCACCTATCCGCTCCTGGCGAGAGATGAAGAACAACTGAAGCAATATGAATATCATCAACTCATTCTGGATGAAGCGCAGAATATCAAAAATCCGCGTGCCAAAGCTGCACAGGTAGTACGGCAATTAAAAGCACGACATCGTCTGTGTCTAACCGGCACGCCGATGGAAAATCATTTGGGTGAGCTGTGGTCATTATTTTATTTTCTGATGCCAGGATTTTTATATTCGCAAGAAATTTTTAATAAAAAATACCGTCATCCGATTGAAAAACTCGGTGATCAGCAGTTAAGGCAAAAGTTGGTGAACCGCATTAAACCCTTTATTTTACGTCGCTTGAAAACTGACGTTGCCAAAGAATTGCCAGAAAAAACCACGATTGAAGTCAATATTGATATGAATGAACAGCAATCCAAGCTATACGAGGCTGTTCGTGCCACGATGCAAGCCAGTATTCAGAAAATTGTGGCAGAAAAAGGTTTTAAGCGTAGTCAAATTCAAATTTTAGATGCCTTACTGAAGCTACGTCAGGTGTGCTGCCATCCTAGCTTACTGAAACTGGATTCAGTTAAAACCGGGCAGGCACACTCTGCCAAACTTGAACAGTTGATGGATATGGTGGTCCCGATGGTGGAAGAGGGAAGAAAAATTCTGATCTTTTCGCAATTTACTTCAATGCTGGAATTGATTGAGCAGCAACTCAATCACGCAAAAATTGGCTATGTGAAACTGACTGGAAAGACCAAGAAACGGGATGAAGCTATTACTACATTCCAGTCTGGACAAGTGCCTGTGTTTTTAATCAGCCTGAAAGCTGGAGGGGTCGGTCTGAATTTGACCACCGCAGATACGGTCATTCACTATGATCCATGGTGGAACCCTGCTGCTGAAGATCAAGCTTCAGATCGTGCATGGCGGATTGGACAGGATAAGCCGGTATTTGTGTATAAGCTAATTACCAACCAAAGCATAGAAGAAAAAATTCTTGCCTTGCAGCAAAATAAAGCTGAACTGGCACAGTCTATTCTAAGCACAGATCATGAGGGAGAAGCGAAACTGACGGAAAATGACGTGATGAAATTGTTTGAGAAATTTTAGCTTGGTTACAGGTTTTCTCTAATCATCTGTAAGTATCTGAAAGTCTGGATGCAATTTTCTCCAATGTTCTCTTAATTTTTCTTTATGAGCAGAAATCATAGGTAAGCCTAGTAATAGCGCTGGCCATAATGATCGAGCTTTATCCATAATATCGTGAAGTTGCTTCTCGATGATACGCCATGGAACGCCGACTTTTTCTGCCCATTGCTTAAAATGCTTCATCTCAGCTAAATACCAATCTTTATTTTTGGCAAGATTTAATGCGAAATGATGCTCATTTTCAATATATACACTGGTCATTAATATATCGTATGCGGGTGATAATCTGGGTGCATTTTTATCATGATAAATCATACTCCAGTTTTTTAAGTGCGCATCTCCATTGGCGAGTAAAATATTGATGAGTAAGCGGCTGGCAAATTTCTGAATATCAAAAATTTTGTTATCTGAAAATTGATAAATGATCTTTCCTATCTGTTCATAATTTGTGGTGCTGTATTTCTGATGTGGATATGCACCAAAGATCTGAGCAAAATCTTCAATATGGATAAGCTCTGTAGTGTTAGCAGTACTCTGTCTATCGAATCTCTTAATTGCAAAAGCATATTGCTCTTGGGGTAAATTTAATGGTGGAAGGTCTTGTAAGAGTGCCATATCCACCAAGCGAATCTCAGGGACATCTATTCCGACCATTTTGGCAAGGGTCATCATAGAATATTCATTTAGCGGAACAAAAGCATGTCTGGAAGAAGGAGTTTTGATAATCCAATCCCCGAGTAGACTGGATTCCGTTGCCTGCGCTAATGTAAAACGCCCGTCTTTGGCTTTCATGGAAAACTTCATTTGGACACCGGCCAAGGAAAACTTATTATCTGTTCGAATCTCTTGCTTTAAAATTTGATCTGGATTCGAGATCTGCAGTTTGAATTTTATTTCATCTGGAATTTCTTCTGGATCTAATGGGGTCGCAATGAGTGCTCCAGGTAAGTCATGACCTAAAGCTGCCAATAACTGAAATTCATTGTCTAGATGTACTTTGAGGCTTTGTGCAATGAGTTCGCGTAATGCGCCTTCTGGTAGCAAGTTTGATAGCAAGGGGTGTAAGCGCTGATGTGTAACATAGGTCTTTTCTAAAATCTTATCCGCTTGAGGATACAAGGGGGAAGTAAGCATGCTCAAAGTCGGGCGTTGCTGATCAAATCGGAAAGAATCCGTAAAAACCAGAATATTTTTTCCACTCTGAAATCCTGCCAAGTATCCAACGACAGCATGATGTAATGTTAATTTCAGGACGGCAACAGTATTCATGGTTCCTCATCTCCGAGAAGACCCTTCCATGGGTTGGTCATTAAGTCATCCTGATCTTCGATCGTGATTTTAATTTCATCATGCAATAATTGTCTGATTAAATGAACTTTATCATCTGGGATGAGCATCAGTTGAGCATTTAATCCTGCCGCGATAATTTCTAAGGTCTCTAATCGAGGATTGCCCTGACTTTCCAGTTTTTGGTACTGCTGTCTTGAAATGCCTGTACGGGATTGCATATCAACTTGTTTTAGGCTCAATTGGGTTCGTCTTTTTTTGATTTGCTGAAGTAAAGATTCATTCATTGTAGACATATTTATTTCTTTTAGGTTCTATAAGAAACATATTAGCTTCTTTTTTTTGAAAATCAATTTATGATTTTATCATTTCGATCTGTAAAACAGCCCTAGCTACGTAGTGATCTGAAATCACTTTGAAAATACAGTAAATACGCTGTTCAATTTACCTTATGTCCTTACGGGATTGGCAGAAATGTTGTCGATGCTAGAATCTGAATTGTCGGCAACTCTCTGGTAAAATTCCCTGGCAGCCCTGCATTTAACCGCCTAGCGCAATTCGATAATAAATAATAACAAACCCGCCGCGCAGTTGGCATACAGTAAGTAAAGAAGTGGTTGACTGTGATCATAAAAATAACATCTCAAGCCGGAGGTAAACTAGATGGCTAAGTATACTGATATTAATAGTTTTAATACCTTAGAAACATTAACCGTCGGTTCAGAACACTATCAGATTTTCAACCTGTCCAAATTGCAAGTGCAGTTGGGCGACCTGTCCCGGCTGCCAAAATCTTTAAAAGTCTTGCTGG
>NZ_JBAPXX010000065.1:0-27708 GCF_049284435.1 Acinetobacter sp.
GAATCGGCCAAATACACTTGGGTATCTGCTTCAATACGTTGCCCTAGACTACGACGCTGGATTTTTAATACCAAAGACTGTGCAGCCTGAAACACCTCATCAAAACGTTCCGGATGACGCGGCACCACAATACAGACCAAATGGGGATCAGCATCTAAAGCAGGTTTTAAAGCACTCAGCATTTCTTTTTCTTCAGGCGCATGGGTACTGGCCAGTGTAATGATTTTTCGACCAGCCAACTGCCACTCCTGTTTCAGCTGGTCTGCCTGCTGAATAAAGCGCTCGGGCGCAATAATATCAAACTTGATATTGCCCAAAACCTGGGTTTTCTCAGCTGCAATTCCTAGCTGGATATAACGCTGCTGAGTGGCAATATCCTGTGCTAAAAGGCCAGTTAAATTTTTGAGCATGCTTCTAGTCAGACCTTTGACCTTGGCATAACCTTTGGCGGATTTTTCGGACAGACGCGCATTCAACAATACACTTGGCACATTAAACTGGGGTGCCTGATCCAGCAGATTGGGCCAAAGCTCGGTTTCCATCAGCAATAAAAGTTTCGGCTGATATTTTTGATAAAACTCACGAATTAAAGTTTTCTGGTCAGCGGGTAAATAGATGGCTTGAAACAAATCAAGATAAGGCGCTTTTAAAAATAATGATTTAGCGCGTGCCTGACCAGTTTTGGTGGTATTGGTGACCAGCACCGGATGGCCAAGTTTTAAATAATGTTCAATTAACGGTTGGGCAGCATTAGTTTCACCTACCGACACCACATGAAACCAGATGGCATGTAGGTTTTTGGGTGGCTGAAACGGACCGAAACGTTCTGTCAGTTCTTGTTGTAATTGTTCAGGATCGGTCGCACGTTTACGAATACGTGATTGATATAAAGGTTTAACCAGCGCCAAGGCTGCGTTATACCAAAATGGAGTGGCCACATTGCGCCCCTGTCCAAAGATTCAATGGGCAGAATATAGCAGAGCCACATCAACATGTTAATCAATGTGGCTCATTTTTAGATTATTCTACTGTACTTAGAGCTTCTGCTTCAGCCAATGTCGGATAATCAATATAACCTTCTGCGACATTGGTTCCGATCATATTTTCTAGCTCCAGTTCATTCAGCGGTGCATCTTCGAGCAGACGTTCGTATAGATCCGGATTGGCAATATAAGCCTTACCAAAAGATACCGCTTCGGCCTTGCCTGAAGCCAGTAATTCAATGGCATCTTCACGGCTGAGGCGCATATTGGCAATATACGGCACACCATTTGAGCGCTGTTTCATATAGTCCGAAATGCTGTCTTCCGCCAGATATTCACGGGTAAAGAAAAATGCAATCTGGCGTTTGCCCAATTGTTCCATCACATAACCAAATGTTTCACGTGGATCATTATCGCCCATATCATGTTCATCGCCACGCGGTGCTAAATGAATTCCGACACGGTCTGCACCCCAGACTTCAATCAGTGCATCCATAACTTCTAGCAGGAAACGGGCACGGTTTTCGACTGAACTGCCGTATTCATCTTCACGCTGGTTGGTTTTGGTTTGCAGGAACTGGTCTATCAGATAGCCGTTGGCTGCATGCAGCTCGACGCCATCAAAACCGGCAGCTTTAGCACGAATTGCAGCCTGTTTATATTGCTCGGTAATGGCATGAATTTCCGCAATTTCCAGCGGACGCGGCAACACATAAGGACGTTTTGGGCGTAATAAACTGACATGACCAGCCTGTTGTACGCTGCTTGCCGATACTGGGGTTTCGCCATTCAGTAATTCAGGATCAGAAACACGGCCGACATGCCAAAGCTGCGCCACAATCAGGCCACCTTGGTCATGTACTGCTTGAGTGACCTGCTGCCAGCCTTCTACCTGAGCATCAGTAAATAGTCCCGGTGTATTGCGGTAACCATTGGCTTCTTCAGAAATTACTGTGGCTTCAGAAATGATTAAACCTGCACTTGCACGCTGGGCATAGTATTCGGCCATCATTGGTGTGGGTACGCGGTCATCGGTTGCACGACTACGGGTAAGCGGCGCCATGATGACACGGTTTTTGAGTTCTAACGCACCGAGCGTTAAAGGAGAATTTAATTCAGCCATCGTTACTCCCACCTGTTGGATTAGAGGTGTTGTTGTATATGTTCGATATATTGCTGAATCAAAGCTTCATTGCGCGAGAAATAAGACCATTGTCCATGCTTGGTGGCAGTAATTAACCCCGCCTGCTGTAATACAGACAAATGATTAGACATGGTGGACTGAGAGACTTGTCCTAACTTTTCAATCTGCCCTGCACAGACCCCACGTTGAAAGCCGCCACACTCTTCCGCGGACAGATAGTGTTCTGGCGATTTCAACCATTCCAGAATTTGCCGGCGTATCGGATTGGCTAAGGATTTAAAAATTAGATCAAGGTCCATAGGTACATCACAATCTGTGGCGCAACAAAACTTGTTCAGCATCTGAAAATCATTATATCGTATTTTTCCGATTTATATATCGATAAATTTAGATATAAGAGTCACAGTCTGTACAAGCTTGGTTACACCAGCTATTTAAACGACTTCTTACAAGCCCTGTTTCAAGCTTGCTTCGATAAATTTATCCAGATCACCATCCAGAACTGCACCAGTATTCGAGTTTTCGACGCCTGTACGCAAGTCTTTAATACGCGAATCATCCAGCACGTATGAACGGATCTGACTACCCCAGCCAATGTCAGACTTGGAATCTTCCAATGCTTGTGCCGCTTCGTTACGTTTGCTCATCTCGAGTTCATAAAGTTTGGCACGTAACTGCTTCCAGGCATGGTCACGGTTGGCGTGTTGTGAACGCTGGTTCTGACAGGCCACCACAATTCCGGTCGGTGCATGGGTTAAACGCACGGCAGAATCTGTTTTGTTAATATGCTGACCACCCGCCCCTGAGGCACGATAGGTATCGGTACGAACATCGGACGGATTAATTTCGATCTCGATATTGTCATCGACTTCAGGCGATACAAACACAGCAGAGAACGAGGTATGACGACGGTTACCCGAGTCAAATGGTGACTTACGCACTAAACGGTGTACGCCTGATTCAGTCCGCAACCAGCCATAAGCATATTCACCGTCTACACGGATGGTCGCCGATTTAAGACCAGCCACATCGCCATCTGACTCTTCCATCACTTCTGCTTTAAAGCCATGACGTTCGATCCAGCGTAGATACATACGTAGCAACATAGACGCCCAGTCCTGTGCTTCTGTACCACCTGAACCGGCTTGAATTTCAAGATAGCAAGGGTTTGGATCCATCGGATTATTGAACATACGACGGAATTCAAGCTTGGCCAATTCTTCTTCAGCCGCGCTCAGTTCAGCCTGTACATCTTCTAGCAAGCTTTCATCATCTGCTTCAACCGCCAGATCAAGCAAAGCCTGGGCATCTTCAAGCTGGGTACTTAAACCATCCAGCACATTTAATACGTTTTCAAGCTCGCCTTTTTCTTTGGCCATTGCTTGAGCACGATTCTGGTCATTCCAGATGGTTGGATCTTCTAATTCACGCAGGACTTCTTCTAAACGCTCTTTTTTCAGATCGTAGTCAAAGATACCCCCGTAGTGTTTGACCACGTTCGTTTAAGTCTTTTAATTGGTTTAGATACGGATTAATTTCCACGTGAATTACTCTCAATCAAAATTAGGCACAAAATTCTTAGCCCCATATTATAGCACAGTCTATTTCCGCTATTTTAGTGTGATCCATCCTGTCCAAAGTTTGAATGACTTGGGGCATTTAGATCTTTATTCCCCTCATCCAATTTTCAACATTGAATAGGCTATTTTGCACCTTTTTATCTGAGATTTTTATCGGCTTTTTAGCCTCGTTTTTATGACCGAAATATAATTTTGCAATTGATTTTATAAACTAGGACTTCTTATTACACTGTATAAAAAATCAGCAAATTCAATAGATTCCACAATATCCACACAGTTTTAATAAAACACTACATTATAAATTTAATCTTATTATTCAGTCACTTGTTTAGCAAAAATTACACAAGATTACGCTATTCACATTACTGTAACTTTCCTTTGATTGACGATCTTTGGAATTGCTCTAGACTGAAAGTTGTAACAAAAAGTGTAATGTTTTTAACTCACGATTTGAGGGGTAGTAACCATGAAAAAATTAGCGATTGCTTCGGCACTACTTTCAGCAATAGCAATGACTGGTACAGCAGCACATGCTTACCAAGCAGAAATTGGTGCATCAGCAGGAGTGGTTGATCCTGACAACGGTGGAACTAGCGGTTCTTTCGGCGTTGATGGTACATATTACTTCAATCCAGTTCAAACACGTAATGCACCATTAGCAGAAGCAGCATTCCTTGATCGTGCAAGTAACGTGAGTGCGCAATATCAATATAATGAAATTGGTGATTCTGAAGCGCATCGTTATGGCGTAGGCGCAGAGTACTTCGTACCGAATTCTGACTTCTACCTAAGCGGTAACGTCAATGGTCATGATCTGCAAGACAATGATGATCTAGAAAATGATTTAACCACCTATGCAGCTGAAGTCGGTTATCTGCCAGCGCCAGGTCTATTGATTGCGGCGGGTGTGAAAGGTTGGGATAACGACAATGATGATGGCGTAGATCCAACATTGCGTGCTAAATATGTGACTACACTTAGCAACGGTAAAGATATCAACCTGGAAGCAGGTGCAGCGTTTGGTGATCTAGATGAATACAATCTGGCAGCAGATTATTTCATCGACAAAACCTTGAGTGTCGGTGCTGATTATCACAACAATGATATTACGGACAAGAGCGAATTTGGTATCAATGCACGTAAGTTCATTAACCAACAAGTTAGCTTAGAAGGCCGTGTCGGCTTTGGCGAACAGTTTAACAATGACTACAACTCTTTTGGTGTAGCAGCGAAATACCGCTTCTAATCTAAAACCGAAAATTAGTCATTCATAGAAACCCATCCTCGGATGGGTTTTTTATTGCACTCTTAACAAGCATTTAGGTATTTTTTGCACATTGACGGGGCGAATATAAACTGTACAATTTGTTACAACTGTAATCAAACAGTCATATTTTTATAACAAAGAGAGAAATCTAAATGCTTAAGAAACTTGCTCTTGCTACAGCGCTTCTTGCTGGTCTGGGAACTGCACATGCTTACCAAACTGAACTTAATGTCGGGTATGAAAATACAGATATTGATAATGTTGGGGATCTAGATACATTTTTCATCAATGGAAAATACTACTTAAACGCTGTTCAAGTTAAGAACTCTCCACTTGCAGAAGCGGCTTTCCTAAATAAAGCAAGCAATATTGGCTTAGGTTATGCAAATGCAAGCGGTGATGGCGATGAAGATATTGATGTATTTGGTGTAAGTGGTGAGTTTTATATTCCAAATACTCAATTTTATGTAAGCGGTACTATTAACCAAACTGACTTTGCTGGTGAAGACAATACTGGTTATGCTCTTGAAGTTGGTTACTTACCAGTTAATGGCCTACTATTAGCAGCTGGTGCAGCTAATGAAAGCGTAGACCCAGTTCAAGTGGCAGACTATGGTTTCACCGCAAATCTTTCAAATGCACTTACTGTAGGTGATGACACCGCATTATCTTTACGTGCCAAATACGTGACTCAAATTGGCAATCATTTTACGAATTTTGAAGCCTTAAGCTATATTGGTGATGAAACAACCTATCGCTTAGCTGCTGATCTTTATATCGATCCAACTCTCAGTGTAGGTCTATCTATTGCTGATTCTACTGCAGATGGTTCAGATACGCTGTTCGGTATTAAAGCTCAAAAATTCTTTACGCCAACTATTGCAGCAGGTGTAAATTACCACACAACTGACGGTATTGACTCGTTTGGTATCAATGGTACTTTCCGTTTCTAATCTCTCCGATTAAAAGCAAAAAAACCGCTCACTCGAGCGGTTTTTTATGGCCTATTGTTCTAAATGGATAATCCGCATTTGCAGGCTGACATTGCCATTAAAGATATTTTTATCCAGCTCATACACCAAGCGCGTATCTTTCATCGGGTCAAAGTCATATTTATGCGCTGCATTGAAGGCGATCGCATCTACGACCTGCCCATTCTCCAACGCCACACGTAATTTAAGATGCACGTCTTTAAGCCAGCGATAGTCCATAATTTTGAACACACCGTCAAAAATCGGCTGGGGAAATTTTTGTCCCCATGGACTTAAATTCTGTAATAAATCGACTGTTTCAATGTGAAAAGCAGAAGCTGGCAGCTCTCCATCTGTCCATAAAGTCGCAGTGAATAAATCCTCATCCATCGCACCAATCAGTGCTTCAAAGACCTGCTTAAACTCAGCGAAATTTTCTTTTTTCAGGGTTAAACCAGCTGCTGCTGCATGTCCGCCAAAATGACTGACTAAATGGGGATATTGCTCCGCCACCTGTTCAATCGCATCACGGATATGAATGCCTTCTATCGAACGCGCCGAGCCTTTGATATGAATCCCATCCTGATCCGCGGCAAAAACAATGCTCGGACGATGAAATTGCTCTTTCAAACGCCCTGCCACAATCCCAATCACTCCCTGATGCCAATGCTGTTCAAACATGATCAACGCAGCAGGTAGTTCAGTTGCATCCCACTGGATTTTATCCAGCTCAAGCAAAGCTTCCTGCTTGATTTTTCCTTCAACCTGACGGCGCTCGACATTGAGCTGATTCAGCTGTTCAGCCAGTGGATAGGCTGTTGCCAGATCAGGAGCCAGCAGACATTCGATGCCGATATCCATGGTTTCCATACGGCCAGCCGCGTTAATCCGTGGGCCTAGAACAAAGCCCAAATCTTGAGCTTTCAGACCAGCAGGATCACGTTTTGCAATATCAAGTAGCGCACTGATTCCTGCTCGGCATAGACCTTGCTGGATCCGTTTCAGACCCGCATCAACCAGAATCCGGTTGTTATAGTCCAGACTCGCTACATCGGCATAGGTGCCGAGCGCCACCAGATCAAGATAATTGGTAATTACTGTAGAGGATTTTCCAAGTTTCTTGCGATGGGTAGAAAGATTGGCCAGTACATAAAAAGCTACCCCGACCCCAGCCAGCGCCTTGCTTGGAAAGTCGCAACCGAGCTGATTGGGATTGACCACGGCTTCAGCTTGTGGTGTCGGCTTGGTCGTTAGATGATGATCGGTAATGATCACCTGCATACCATGATCCTGTGCCTGTTTTACTCCGTCATGGCTGGAAATGCCATTGTCCACGGTAATCAGTAAATCAGGTGTGAAATTGACAAAGGCCAGATCTGCAATTGCGGGCGTCAGTCCATACCCATATTTAAAACGGTCCGGTACCAGATAATCGACCTTTGCACCCATATCCCGAAGTGCCAGCACCATCAAAGCAGTACTGGTCGCGCCATCAGCATCATAATCACCGACAATCACGATTTTCTGGCCACGATCAATCGCCTGATCCATCAATTGAATCGCTTCGGGCAAGCCTTTCATGGTCGGTGCCAGCAAATGCTTTAGCTTGAGCTCAAGCTCCTGCTCGGCTTCCACCCCACGACGGGCCAGAATCTCGGCCACAAATGCAGGGACGCCCGCTAAATTTTCAGGACGTGTCAGCAAGGGCCGTTGTTTGATTTCCAGTTTTTGCATGGTTATGGCATTAAGCGCTCTAAAGTCCAGCCATCATCGCTTTTACGATAACTCAGACGGTCATGTAAACGGTTGGGACGACCCTGCCAGAATTCATAATAATCGGGTTCGAGACGATAACCGCCCCAGAATACCGGCTTGTCCAACTGTTGCTGATTCGTGACCTGGGTATGCAAATCCCAAAAACGTTGCTGCAATTCCTCACGACTGGCCACGATGCCACTTTGCGGGGTACTGATATGCGCGGCAATCTGGCTCTCGCGTGGACGTTTATGATAATAATCGGTCGATTCTTCTTCCGATATTTTCCTTACACGACCCGAAATACGAATTTGCCGCTCCTGATCCTGCCAGTAGAACAACAGTTCGGCATAAGGATTTTCAGCCAGATCCAGACCTTTCTGGCTGTCATAGTTGGTATAAAAATCATACCCTGCATCAGTCGCTCCACGCAGCAATACCGTACGTACATGCGGACGGCCTTGTGCATTGGCTGTTGCCAACGACATGGCATAGGGCTCATGCAATTTTGCTTCCAGTGCATGGTTAAACCATTGCAGGAACTGCATATGTGGATTCAGATTGACTTGCTGTTCCTGTAACTCGCCTTTTTCATAATTCAGGCGCAGCTCACTCAGATCCTTGATCAGATCACTCATTATCTATGTTCCCGTTAAGCGGCATTGGCACGCACAGCATCTGCCAGGCTGTTTGCAAGTGTGGTGACTTCGGCCAGATCATCGCCTTCGACCATCACACGAATGACAGGTTCTGTGCCGGATTTACGAATCAATAAACGACCACGGCCTTTAAGCTGCTGTTCGGCTTTTTCAAATTCAGCTGCCAGTGCAGGCACTGAATAAGGGTCAAACATGGCATCTAAACGTACATTGACCAGGACATTGGGCAACAGTTTAAAATCAGCCACAAGTTCATGCAGAGCTTTCTTCTGTTCAACCATCACGGTTAAAACTTGCAGGGCTGCAATAATGGCATCGCCTGTGGTGCTTTTGTCTAAAGTCAGAATATGACCTGAAGGCTCACCACCAATTACCCAGCCATTTTCTTCCAGACCTTGCAATACATAACGGTCGCCAACTTTGGCACGTAATAACGGCACTTGTGCTTTTTCCAGCGCCAGTTCCAGCGCCATATTGCTCATTAAGGTACCGACTATACCTGCCGGTTTTTTCGAGCTTTGAGTCGCGAGAATATAAAGAATATGATCACCGTCGATCAGATTACCGGCTTTATCTACTAGAACCACACGGTCGGCATCCCCATCAAAGGCAATACCCAAATCCGCTTGATGTTGAACCACGGCTTGTTGCAAGCTTTCCGGATGGGTTGAACCACAGCCCTCATTAATATTCAAACCGCTCGGCTCATTGTGAATCGCAATCACACGTGCACCCAGTTCACGGAACACTGCAGGCCCTACGTTATAGGCTGCGCCATTGGCACAATCCACTACAATGGTGAGTTCATTCAGATCCAGATGATACGGGAAAGTCGATTTACAGAATTCAATATAACGACCGTTGGCATCTTTAACCCGGATACTCTTACCCAGATTCGCCGTATCTTCAATCACAAAATCTTTTTCAAGTTCCTGATTAATTTCGTCTTGTAAAGCATCTGGCAGTTTTTTACCTTCCGCAGAGAAGAACTTAATACCGTTGTCAAAATACGGGTTATGCGAAGCGGAAATGACAATACCCAAGCTGGCATGTAAGGCACGGGTCAGATGAGCAATGGCTGGGGTCGGTAGTGGACCTAAAAGATGAACATAAACGCCGGCGGCATTTAAACCTGCCTGTAAGGCTGCTTCCAGGATATAGCCAGACAAACGGGTATCTTTACCCAGAACCACCAATGGTTTGGATTTTTTACTATGGCGTTTTAAAACTTTACCGGCTGCAAATCCTAGTTTCAGGGCAAACTCAGGGGTAATCGGCAATTCGCCAAACTTTCCACGAATACCATCCGTACCAAAATAACTCATCTTTATCTCACTTCTTAGCGGATGATTGATATCACCCATTTTTTTCCTTGAGTCACACTTTACACCAAAATAAAAAAGCCGTCATTTGCATGACGGCTTTTTAAAATTTTAAATCACAGGAAATTAACCCACGCGATAGTTTGGCGCTTCTTTGGTAATGGTCACATCATGTACATGTGACTCAGACATACCGGCAGCCGTGATTTTCACAAACTTGGCATTCTGACGCAGATCTTCAATCGTCGCAGAACCGGTATAACCCATCGAAGAACGTAGGCCGCCCATCATCTGATGTACGATATTACCCATTGGGCCTTTGTACGGTACACGACCTTCAATACCTTCAGGAACCAGCTTCTCGGCACCGGCCTTAGAGTCCTGGAAGTAACGGTCAGCAGAACCAGTCGCACCCGCCATCGCGCCCAATGAACCCATACCACGATAAGCCTTGTAGTAACGGCCCTGGAAGAATTCAACTTCGCCTGGTGCTTCTTCAGTACCGGCCATCAATGAACCAACCATAATCGTGCTTGCGCCCGCGCCAATCGCTTTGGCCATATCGCCAGAGAAACGGATACCACCATCTGCAATCAATGGAATCTGATCTTTCAGCGCATTGGCAACAGAATCAATCGCAGAGATCTGTGGCATACCAATACCCGCCACAATACGCGTCGTACAGATTGAACCAGGACCAATACCTACTTTCACGGCATCCGCACCCGCATCAAGCAATGCCAATGCAGCATCACCTGTCGCGATGTTACCGCCAATCACCTGAACTTGTGGATAGTTGGCCTTAACCCAACGTACACGCTCGATCACACCCGCAGAATGACCGTGTGCAGTATCGACTACAATCACGTCCACACCTGCGTCAACCAAGGCTTCTACGCGGCTTGGCGTTTCTGCACCAGTACCGACAGCAGCACCAACACGCAGACGACCCAGGTCATCTTTACAGCTGTTTGGATACAATTCAGCTTTACGGAAATCTGTTACCGTAATCAAGCCTTTCAGTTCTTGCTGATCATTAACTACCAGTACTTTTTCAATACGATGCTGCTGCAATAAGGCTTGAATGTTTTCTTTCGATTCGCCTTCACGAACCGTCACCAGACGGTCCTGAGCGGTCATGATATTACTGACTGGCTGCTCAAGATTGGTTTCAAAGCGTGTATCACGACCGGTCACAATACCCACCACTTTGCCATCTTTCACAACGGGCACACCACTGATATTGTTGGCTTGAGTCAACGCAATCAGTTCACGTACTGTGGTTTCAGGAGTCACTGTAATCGGGTCTTTGACCATACCCGCTTCGAATTTTTTCACACGGCGCACTTCTGCAGCCTGAACAGCGATATCCATGTTCTTGTGCAAAATACCGATACCACCATTTTGCGCCATTGCAATCGCCATACGGGACTCAGTCACCGTATCCATTGCTGCGGACACAAGAGGAATATTCAGGTTAATGCCACGAGTTAAACGTGTCTTTAGGGAGACATCTTTTGGAAGAACAGTAGAATAGGCAGGGAGTAATAGGACATCATCGAAGGTTAACGCGTCTTGAACGATGGTCAACATAACAGTCTCACTGGTAATTTCCGTGCACTATTATAAACAAATATAGGCTTAAATTTCATTGCAATTGCAAAATTATTTTTTTATTCAAGCTTTATACACGCAGATCTATGAAGGTGCTAAAACAGCATCAATATACGTCCGATAATGAAGTTCCCTATTTTAAAATATACCCCGATCATTTTAATGTGGTGAAAAGCAGAGCCTAAGCTCTGCTTTGGATGAATTTAGCTGACATATTCAAAACTGTCATCATTGTCGGCTTCATCAGTCTCAATCTGGACAAAGGGCAACATATTGTGTGCCACACGTGCCTTATTGCATTGCTCATCGGCAATCTGCACTTCTTTGCAGGATGAACTGCGCAGCTCATACATACCGCAGCTCACCTGCTGGCCGATGGTGCCATCAAGTGCAATACAGCGTGGATTTTTTTGATTGGTTCCAGCCATACATGAATAGACTGCTGTCACAGGTTCAGTATAGTGCTCAGGCATATGAATACCTTCAGCCCAATAAAACGAAACTCTGAAATAGGCGCAGCACGCCCCGCAGCTTAAACACGCATCCGGTTTTGGAACTTGAGACAACATTTCTTATAAGTTCTCATCATCAAAAAAAAGTTTTTTGGAGAAGAAATATAAAAAATATTGTTTTTCCACACAAGAAAAAAATTATTTTTTGTGTGAACTATTCAGGACAAGTAAAAACCGTTTCATCCATCAGGTCAGTGCCGCATTCCAATGTTTCAATCCAGTCCAGAAACTGATTAATCTGCTCTTTACCGATAAATGGTGTGCCATGTTGCGGCACAATCATCTCGATTTCCATGCTGCGTACCATTTTCACCCAGAGACGAATGACCTTGTTATTGCACATATAGCGTTGATGGAAGCTTTTCATTTTCGGGATATGTGCGGCAAAATTTTCTAGTGGCTTGGCGGCATCTTCAACCATGGACGCACCCATATCGCCTGAAAATAAAATCTTGGCAATCGGATCATAAAACTGGAAATTCCCCACCGAATGCAGGAAATGCGCCGGTACCGCCACAATATGCGATTGACCCAGCGGAATGATCTGACCGTGATCCGGAAGCTCCACCAGGCGGTCCAGCCAGTTGCCTTTCATCCGGTCACTCATAAAGGCCGAGTTTAAGTGTGGCAAGAAACGCGCCCACAGCTTGGATGCCACCACTTTGGCGTCCGTATAGACTAGCCAGCGCGGCATCGAGGTGATGATATCCGGGTCCTGGTGCGAGGCCATGACATAATCCAGATTGGTCAAACGGGTATATTTATTCAGTTCCATGGTCAGCGGCACATAGGTTAAATCACCACCCGGATCAAGTACCGCTGCGCGCTCATGATCAATGATCAGAAACTGGTTTGCCTGAACGCCTTCACCTTTGACCAGACTGGTAAAACTGATGCACTTATGTGTCCCGTTATCAAACAGAACCTGCGATGTGGTGCGTTCAAAAGCCATGTAAATTCCCCAATTTATAATAAAAATAACGTTTTTATACCCCTATAAAATATAAGTAATTAATCAAACTTACAATCAATAAAACTAGCCATATCACACTATTTATCAAGGTTTTGAGAGAATTTTAACCATAAAAAATCCTGAGTTTTTAGCTCAGGATTCATGTAAATATTATTTTATGATTTAAAAGAAATAATGTTGAGCCAATGTCGCGACACCAATCACCAGGAAAATCGCTGCACCAATTTTATGAATCAGGCTGATCGGAAGTCTGTTCGCCAGCTTATCTCCCAAAAATACCGCAGGTGCATTGGCCAGCATCATGCCCAAAGTGGTACCGAGCATCACCCAGAAGACGCTATCGAAACGTGCTGCCAATGCGACCGTAGCAATCTGGGTTTTGTCACCAATTTCTGCCAGAAAGAACAGAATAAAGGTCGCACCAAATACCCCGAATTTTTGCCATTTATTGATGCTGGCATTTTCATCCCCGAGTTCATCCGGAATCAGCATCCAGACAGCCATTGCGATAAAGCCAATCGAGACGATCCACAGCAGCACCTCCGGCCCGATCACCGTGGTCACCCATTGTCCTAATACCGCAGAAAGGCCGTGGTTAATCAGCGTCGCCAATAAAATGGCAACTAAAATAGGAACAGGTTTGCGAAAGCGTGCGGCAAGCAGCAATGCCAGCAGTTGGGTTTTATCACCCATTTCAGCCAGTGCTACGATTGCAGTCGACAGTAGGAATTCATACATGAGGTTTTTCTCTGGCTAGCATCCAATACCAATGACTCACCGCTCCTGCTAGCCAAAATCTGCAGAGTGGTAAATCAAAGGTCTTGCCAACAAAAGAAAGCTTGGAAAAGCTGACTTGGTTCTTTGCTATGATGACCATGCCCGGTTGAGCAAATATGTTGACCATCACCCTTCTGCTTTGCGCAAAAGGCGGCTACTCCCCAATGAAGTGCGCCAAGTATAGAATCAAATCGATTATTTTTCAATGCAGCAGCAAAAAACCCTGCTGAAGCAGGGTTTTTCTTTTTACACCCTCTTTGTATTTCTCCCAGAGGAAGAAAATAGAGGGCATATACATGATTTTTTAGATCAATAAAGTACGGATATCTTTGAGCAGCTTGGTCAGCTTGTTGGTGAAACGTGCAGCATCTGCACCATTGATCACACGGTGATCGTATGACAATGAAAGCGGCAGCATCAAGCGTGGATCAAAGCCTTCACCATTCCAGACCGGTTGCATAGTTGCAGGTGAAATACCCATAATTGCCACTTGCGGCCAGTTCACCAATGGCGTAAATGCTGTACCACCGATTGAACCCAAGCTAGTGATAGTGAAGTTCGCACCTTGCAGATCTTTCGGCGACAATTTCTTGTCACGCGCTTTTTGACCCAAGGTTCCTAGCTCAGTGGCAATCTGTTTAATTGACTTCTGATCTGGATGACGCAGCACAGGCACGGTCAAACCATCTGGCGTTGCGACCGCGATACCCATATGGATCTCGTTACGTAGCAATACTGACTTACCATCATCGGCCAAGTGACCCGCAAATTCACGCTCTTCTTTCAACAAGTGCGCAACTGCTTTGATGATGAACGCCATAATGGTCAGGCTAAGACCTTCTTTTTTGAAGTTGCCTTTCAGTTCATTACGCCATGCTTCCAGTTCAGTAATATCTGCTGCATCAAACTGGGTCACTTGCGGAATGAAATTATTCAGCGACAACTGTGGAATAGACACTTGTTGCAAACGCGTCAAGGCTTTCTCTTCCACACCACCAAAAGCGCTAAAGTCTGGCAGTTTTGGTAGACCTGCGACTTCAGCAGCAGCGGCTACAGGAGCCGCCTGTGGCATAGTAAGACGCGTTTTGACATACGCTTTCAGGTCTTCTTTCATGACGCGCGCATGTGGGCCAGATGCTTTGACATCTGCCAGCACAACGCCCAGTTCACGTGCCAGTTTACGCACAGCAGGACCGGCATAAACTTTCGAGTTAGCGGCATTCTGCTCTTTGGTCAGCTTATCGGCATTATCCGACGTCGCGACTGTTTGAGTAGAAGATGCAGCAGGTGCTGGCGCAGCTTTTGCAGCAGGCGCTTTTGATTCTTCTGCTGCTTTCGGTACTTCTGCCTTGGCTGCAACAGGAACAGCATCTGCTTGTACTTCAGCTTCGATCGTCACCAGTGCAATACCTTGAGAGACATTTTGACCCAGTTCAACATGAATGGCTTTAATCACGCCAGCTGTAGTGCTTGGCACTTCAACAGTGGCTTTATCTGATTCCACCACGATGATACTCTGGTCTTTTTCAACCGTATCACCGACCTGAACCAGAATTTCAGCCACAGCCGCCTTGTCTACACCCAGATCAGGCACCATTACCTCAACATCACCCGCAGGTGCTGCTGGCGTTTGTGACGCTTCGACTACTTTCTCTTGGGCCGCCGCTTGAGTAACTTGTGCTTGAGGTGCTTCTGTCTGTACTTGTGCTGCCGAAACAGCCGTTTTCACTTTCAGAATGACCACACCTTCTTTAATCGTATCACCTTCTTTAATCTCGATGGATTCCACCGTGCCTGAAACCATACTTGGTACTTCAACAGTCGCCTTGTCTGATTCCACCACTACGATACTTTGATCTACCTCGATTTCATCACCGACAGAGACCAGGATTTCACCCACTATGGCTTTCTCTACGCCAATATCAGGTACTTGCACATCGACCACTTGTGAGCCTGCTTGCGCTTCAGGAGCAGCAGAAGCTTTGGGTTGATGTGAAGCGATTTCCTGCATGATTTCCTGATCAGGCAATGCGGTTGGCGTATTTTCTGAAGTTTTTTGTGATGCATCTGCTTGCTGTGGCTCGACCACATCAGCGCTACCGTCTTCAGCTTGCAGTTCAATCAGTACCGCGCCTTCAGCCACTTCATCACCCTGGCTGACCAGAATGCTTTTCACCACACCTGCGGAAGTGCTAGGCACTTCAACAGAGGCTTTATCAGATTCAAGCAATACGATGCTGTCATCGACCGCAATCGTATCACCGACTTTGACCAGAATTTCGGCCACTGTTGCCTTATCTACACCAATATCAGGAGTCGTAATTTGCATGCTTAGTTCTCCTCTTTGTAGTCAGCAACAGCATGTACAGATGGGGTTTCTTGAGGTGCCCAAGCTACTGGACGATCTGTATCAAGCTCGAAAGTCGAGATCGCATCTTTTACCAGGCGTGCATCAACTTCGCCTTCATCTGCCAGTTTTTTCAGGGTTGCAACCACAATATGTGCCGCATCAACACCAAAGTAACTACGCAAGTTGGCACGTGTATCTGAACGGCCATAACCGTCAGTACCCAATGCTACGAATGGACGGCCATCTGGAAGATAAGCACGGATCTGTTCGCTATAAGCACGCATATGATCGGTTGCAGACACCACGATACCTTCAGTACCGCGGAGCTGTTTCGACACCCATGCTTCTTTCACATCTTCAGAAAGCGGATGCAAGCGGTTGTATTCTTCACATGCCATACCATCACGTGCCAGTTCATTGAAGCTGGTTACGCTGTAGACATTAGAATGAATTTGATATTCTTCACGTAGAATTTTCGCCGCTTTGATCACTTCACGCAGGATCACACCTGAGCCCAGTAACTGAACAGTGGCTTTATCATCCTGTTCGAGCAAATACATACCACGCTTGATGCCTTCTTCAACACCTTTTGGCATTTCAGGATGCTCGTAGTTTTCGTTCATTACGGTCAGGTAATAGAACACACGTTCCTGGTTCACATACATACGTTGCAAACCGTCATGTACGATCACCGCCAATTCATAACCGAAACATGGGTCGTAAGAGACACAGTTTGGAATGGTATTGGCCAAGATGTGTGAATGACCATCCTGATGCTGCAAGCCTTCACCGTTCAGTGTAGTACGACCCGCAGTTGCACCCAGCAAGAAGCCTTGTGCCTGTGCATCGCCTGCTGCCCATGCAATATCACCAATACGCTGGAAACCAAACATAGAGTAGTACATATACATCGGAATCATTGGCAGGTTATTGGTTGAATAACTGGTCGCCAACGCTGCCCATGCACTCATCGCACCGGCTTCGTTAATCCCTTCCTGCAACATGTGACCGTCTTTAGCTTCACGGTAATGCATCAACTGTTCTTGGTCTTCCGGGGTATATTTCTGGCCATGCGCGGCATAAATACCGAGCTGACGGAACATGCCTTCCAGACCGAAAGTACGGGCTTCATCAGGTACAATTGGAACAACGCGGTCTTTAATCGCTTTCTCTTTAAGAAGTGCAGAGATTAAACGTACCATCACCATCGTGGTCGATTGTTCTTTACCATTTGAACCGGCCAAGACCGAATCAAATACTGAAAGTCCAGGAATCGCCAGCTGTTCGCTTTCCTTACGACGTGCAGGCAGGTAGCCACCTAGCGCTTCACGACGTGCCTTCATATATTTCAATTCAGGTGAATTTTCGCTTGGACGGTAAAACGGTACCTCTTCAAGCTGTTCATCGGTGAAAGGAAGATTGAAACGGTCACGCACGTATTTCAAAGAATTGATTTGCATCTTCTTGATTTGGTGAGTTTTGTTGACTGCTTCAATTTCTTCGGACAAGCCATAACCTTTTACGGTTTTCGCCAGAATCACCGTCGGTTGACCTTTGGCCGTACAAGCTTCGGCATAAGCAGCAAAGACTTTGTACGGGTCATGGCCACCGCGGTTCAGATTATCAATATCTTCATCGCTCAGGTCTTTGACCAGCTCTTTGGCTTCTGGATATTTACCAAAGAACTTTTCACGTGCATAAGCACCACCTTTGACCTGATAGCGCTGAAAGTCACCATCAACCGCTTCTTCCATCACTGCTTTCAGTGCGCCAGATTTATCTTTATCCAGTAGTGGATCCCAATGGCGGCCCCACACGACTTTAATCACACGCCAGCCTGCGCCGCGGAATAGTGACTCAAGTTCCTGAATGATCTTGCCATTACCACGTACCGGACCATCCAGACGTTGCAAGTTACAGTTCACTACCCAAATCAGGTTGTCGAGCTTTTCGCGACCTGCCAGCGAAATTGCACCCAGGCTTTCCGGCTCATCCATCTCGCCATCGCCCAAATACGCCCAGACTTTACGATCTTCTTCTTTAATCAGGCCACGGTTCATCAGGTACTTTTGAATATGTGCCTGATAAATCGACATGATTGGTCCAAGACCCATTGATACGGTTGGGAACTGCCAGTAGTCCGGCATCAAATAAGGATGCGGATAAGATGGCAGACCTCTACCACCCACTTCACGACGGAAATTATTCAGATGCTCTTCAGTCAAACGGCCTTCTAAAAATGAACGCGCGTAAATACCAGGTGCACAGTGACCCTGGTAATAGATCATGTCGCCGCCGAAGCTGTCGCTGTTGGCACGGAAGAAGTGGTTAAAGCCCACATCATAAAGGGTTGCGGAAGAAGCAAAACTCGCCAGGTGACCACCGAGATCATCCCCGGTTTTATTCGCGCGTAAGACCATTGCCAAGGCATTCCAGCGGATCAGCGCGCGAATACGGCGCTCCATGTCCTGGTCGCCCGGCATGGCAGGCTGTTCTTCAACAGAAATCGTATTTAAGTAGGGAGTATTTAAACGCTGAATAGGAACATGCTTTGCAATTGCGCGTTGATAAAGTTTTTCTAACAAAAATGCTGCACGCTCAGTGCCCATGTGCTGCAAAACAGAGTCAAATGCATCTTGCCATTCTTGGGTTTCTTGCGCGTCTGTATCGCCATAAAACGCCATAATCTACAGTTCCTAAAAGCCTAATCTAATGTCTTATATGTACCATATTTGAGACCTCAGCAGGTATGGTCTTAGCTGAATGCGATTTAGCAGTACTATTTAGGAACTAAATGATTGGTGACGTATAATTACACAGCATAACAAAAAATAGTCAATAAAGGCGATTTATTATACAATCATTATAATAGTTGGTGATAATATGAGACTTAAAAGTGATAAAACAAAAAGCCCTTCAAGTTGACTTGAAGAGCCTTTAGTTTAAACGCTTTAAAATGCTTATTGGAGATTTTTTATGTATAGAGATGCGTCTTATTATTCAGGTCTATACTTAAGGTAACATGGCCAAATAAGTCGATGGGTTCTTACGTTGACCGTCTTTTACTACTTCATAATGTAAGTGTGGACCGGTACAGCGACCAGTACAACCGACATTGGCAATATGGTCACCCGCTTGCACCTGCTCTCCCACACGTGCAATAAGACGTGAAGCATGAGCATAGCGCGTTAAATAGCCATTGCCATGATTGATTTCAACGTATTGACCATAACCTGTACCCCAACCTGATTTGGTCACAATCCCTGGACCTGTTGCATAGATTGGTGTACCACTTGGCGCTGCAAGATCAAGGCCTGAATGATTTTCAGCACGGCCACCCATAGTACGGCCACCGTAATTTGAACTTACGCGAGAATTAGGTAAAGGATGAGAAATTAACCAAGAATAAGCACTGTTTGCTGCCGCTTTGTTTGATGAAGTATTGGCATACTTCTGAGCAAGCGTTCGATTGTTCAGTTCAACCGGTTTCTCACGAAGCTGAACATTCAATTTAGTCTGTGCTGGAATATCGATATCATCTGGATGAGTATATGCACCCTGTGCCAGAGTACGCGTCAATTGCTCGATACGATCTGTTGAACCATTTTCTTGATTTAGATTGACTAAATCTGCGAACGCAACCGAAGCCGCTGAAACTGATAAAGAAAATGCCAACAAAATACGTCGCATATGCATAAAAAACCTCTCTAAACTGCTTTAATCGAGTTCCTTGAAGATCTCTATCCTTGATATCCACTAAAAGAAGCGCATAAGATTAAGACATAAATATGTAGGAATTATGTATGTCGGAACCTGTCAACGTTTTTCAACAAACAAGAAAACAGATAAAAACAGGAAACTTTTCGTTTCTCTCATCACAAGTCGCTGCCTGGCAGAAACTTACGAAACTCGTACAACCGCTATTGCCCCAACCGGAACGCTGGCAGGTTGTCTGCTATCAAAATGGTGTGTTAACGATTACTGGTGAAAACCAGGCCATGATCAGTCAATTGGCCTATCTTCAAAAGCAATACATTTCACAACTCTCTCAAATAAATGAATTAACAGATCTTACTAAACTTCAAGTTTGCTTGCGGAATCCTTCGCAAACGCCACCTATTTCAGCAACACCTGAAAGAGCCTTAAATGCAGAAACACAGGAATTACTTCGTAGTGCTGCTGACTTTATAAGCGACCCTAAGCTTAGCCAAGCTTTACTACGTTTGGCAAGCAATAAAAAGTAACATCGCAATCAAATGTAATAAATTAAAAAGCAAACATTATGTGATGCGTGTCACACTATTAAAGCAATAACAAAAACATAAAGACACAAACACAATGACTTATGTCACATTCACATACATGATTGGACAATTGGCTTCGTCATCAAATGTTACAATTTCATAGCAGCTTGGATCACTTTTCACATTGCGTAAAAGTTGATTATTCAAGGCATGGCCAGATTTGTAACCATCAAATTTGGCAATAATCTGATGTCCGAGCAGATATAAATCGCCCACTGCATCCAGAATTTTATGGCGTACAAATTCGTCCGAGAAACGTAAACCTTCCTCATTAACCACACCCGTTTCATCTACGCCAATCGCATTCTCCAGACTAGCACCCAGTGCCAGGTTATTGGCTTTGAGATAATCCAGGTCTTTCATAAAGCCAAAGGTACGCGCTTCACTGACTTCATAAACGAAGGTTTCAGTAGAAAAGTCGATACTGGCGGACTGATGTTCTTTTTTAAAGGCCGGATGATCAAAATCGATGGTGAAATTCAGCTGAAAACCGTCATGGGGGCTAAAAATGGCCCGTTTGTCATCAATCAGCGCTTCAACCGGTTTAATAATCTTGACGAATTTTTTGGCAGCATCTAGCTCTTGCAACCCCCCCTGCATGAGCAGATAAATAAACGGACCTGCACTGCCGTCCATAATCGGGACTTCAGATGCCGACACTTCAATAATCAGGTTATCAATGCCCAGACCAGCAATCGCACTCATGACATGTTCAATGGTGCCAACTTTGGCATTTTCCTGAACCAGGTTCGAGCACATGAAGGCTTCCTGAATCAGCATGGCATCGGCAGGAATGTCCACCGGCGGATTCAGGTCAATACGACGAAACACAATTCCCCCATCGGCATGGTGCGGCACAAAGTTAATCATGACTTTTTGCCCACTGTGAAGACCGATTCCGCTCGCTTTCACGACACGTTTCAGGGTACGTTGTTTCAACATGCTTTTATCATCTGTTCATCTATAAAACCGCTATACGTTAGCATATTTGCCCATTGATAAAAAACAAAAAGGTGGCTTAAAAGCCACCTTTCCTGTCTAATCTAGCTAAACACATGATGTTACATGTTATTTACGCTGTTGATTCTTAAGATAATCCTGAATGCTCATTGGCGCTGGGCGCGGGCTAGAAACTGAAGCCGCCGCTGGATTCGCTGCTGCACCTGTTTCATGCTGCTGACGCTGAATTGCCGGTACATCATCATCTTCCACCACAGCCTGTGCAGCTGCTGGACGAGTTGCCTGTACATTGGTACGTTTGGTCGGTTCAACTGAATCCGCTGCATGACGGGTTAGACCTGTTGCAATCACAGTCACGCTGATTTCATCACGCGCATCCGGATCAAAAACGGTACCGTAGAACACCTGACCTTCATCTAAATCGACAATCTGGTTCACGACATCGGTAATTTCTTCAATTTCACCGAAAGTCACATCATCGCCACCGGTCACGTTGATCAGAATACCTTTGGCATTCATGATAGTCACGTTGTCGAGTAATGGACTACGAATTGCCTGCTCAGCAGCCTGACGTGCACGGTTCTCACCACGGCCCAGACCGACACCCATCATGGCATAACCACGTGTGCTCATGGCTGTTTTCAAGTCAGCAAAGTCAAGGTTGATATGACCAGGACGGACTACCAAATCAAAAATACTGCGTACTGCATTCAGTAGAACATCATCCGCTTTTTTATATGCATCTTTCATTGAAATATCACGGAAGACTTTCAATAGACGCTGGTTTGGAATGATGATTAATGAGTCTACATGCTGCTCAAGCGCTTCAATGCCTTTTTCAGCAGACTGTAAACGGCGTTTGCCTTCAAAGTTAAATGGCGTGGTCACGACACCAACGGTCAGGATACCCATTTCTTTCGCAATTTCAGCCACGACTGGCGCTGCACCAGTACCAGTACCACCGCCCATACCCGCAGTAACAAAGACCATATCGGTCCCTTCAAGCTGCTGGCGGATCAGTTCACGGCTTTCTTCTGCTGCGGTCTGGCCGACTTGCGGATTTGCACCTGCACCCAGACCACGGGTACTTTGCTCGCCCAGCTGAATTTTAAATTCGGCTTCCATGCGATCCAATGCCTGCTTGTCCGTATTGGCACAAACAAACTTTACGCCCTGGATATCGGACTGCAACATATGTTGTACAGCATTACCACCCGCACCACCTACACCAAACACAGTGAAACGGGCTTGACCATTGCTATCGCTATGATCGTCTTCGAAAAATTCAAATGAGGCCATGACCTATAAAATTCCTAATTCATAATTGGCAGTCACTAAGCCCGTATACTGCCTTAATCTTAATAAAATTGTTTTTAAGAATGCTGCTCATGCGTTCACTTGTCAAGTACAAGCCCGATTAACTACATCTTCCCAACAATATTCACAATAAAAATCGACTTAAAAGATTGATTTCAAGGTGTCATTAAAGCCAAACAAGGCTCTTTTGACCCGCTTAGCCAATGACAACCGTTCTACATCATCCTGTTCCACAATCGTATCTTGGGTATCACTTTGACTAAACATCAGCAAACCAGCCACAGTGCTGTATTGCGAGCGACGTAAAGCAGCCTGATGTTGTTCATCTGCATACACCTGAGTAGGCGGATTACCTAAATGTGCCGAAACTCCCATGGTACGGCGAACAAAGCTCACCATCCCTTCGATATGACTAGCATCGCCGGTCAATACCACACCATGATACAAGCCCTGGATGGCACCATTTTTCACCAGCTCATCACGCACCAGACCCAGAATTTCTTCATAACGTGCCATGATGATTTCAGTCAGTTCAATCCGGCTGATAGTTTGTGGCCCATCAATCCCCTGGAACTGAATCATATGGTCCGGCTTGACCACTTTCAGGTCGACACAGCCATACAATAATTTCAGACGTTCAGCTTCTTCAGTCGTGGTTTGCAATACTGCTGCAATATCACGAGTCACATGTTCACCGCCACGCTGGAAGGTATGGGTTAAGGCCAAACGACCATCCACATACACTGCAACATTGGTCGTGCCGGCACCAATATCTACTAAGCACACGCCATATTCTTTTTCATCTTTGAGCAGGCTGGCTTCAGCAGTGGCCAGGCTCGACACCACCATTTTTTCTACACCGATATTGGCCCCCTTCAGAGCACGGTCAATATTCTGCATGGTACTGATCGGCAGCATCATCAGATGATAATGTCCGGTCATGCTATGCGCCGACATCCGAATCGGATTCAGCACCCATTCCGGTGAATCATCCAGCTCAAAGCCCAGAGGCACAGCGCTGACCAGATAATGGTCTGAAGTTAAATGACTGGCTTTGGCCAACTCCAGTGCACGTACCACTTCGCTGGTGGTAATCGCATGTTCGCTATTGTCGATCGAGGTGCGCCCCGATGCATAAAAGCTTTTTAATTCGGCACTTGGAATAGAAACCCAGGCAGAATGTACTCGACATTCTGCCATATCTTCTGCTTCTTGAACGGCATTTTTAATTGCAGTAATAACTTTATCGAGACTGACAATTTTCCCTTTACTCATGCCTCGGTTACGAGCGGTGGCCATACCAATCACTTGGATATTGTCTGGCGCGTGTACCTTGCCAATCAAAACTGAAACTTTGTGTGTCCCAATGTCAATCGCCACAACCGAGGGAACAGCTTCACTCATTATTCACTACTACCATTACGTGTTTGTTAGATTTATGGCTTTAAATGCCTCTATTTTTTAAAGCCGGTCATTATGGCTTTACTGTTACATTATTCTCAACGCCCATGTCATTAATGGTTACAATAAAATGTCCATTTACAATTTTAGGCGGAATTGAATTTTTCCACTGTATCGACAATCCATTACGATAACGCAGGTCGATGGCCGAAATTTTAGACCAGACTGGCTTCAAATCACGCTGAGACACCTGACTCAAACGCTGTAATTTGCTCATGGTCTGATCTTTATCCACAATTATTCTTAAACCCGAATCAAACTGCATAAACCAGGTCATTCGCTCGGTGAGGTATAATTCTTTTAGACGAATGCCTTGTGGTAAAAATAACTGATTAATTTCATTATAACGACGCATCATGGTTTCCGCATGGCTCGCTGGTCCATGTAGCAACGGTAATGCCTGATAATTCTTGGGTGTGACTTCCGTAAAAATCACGCCACTGTCACTTAGCAAACGCCCTGTTCCCCAACGTGCAATTGCATGATGCGGCATGACCCTGACCCGAATACCATTTGGCCACGCTCGAGAAACCACGACCCGGTCCACCCAGGACAGTTCCAGGGTACGGTCGCGGATCGCTTCCAGATCCGAAGTAAAATAGTTTTCAGTCACAATCGGTGATACATATTGCATGACCTGACGCTGTTCAGCGGCCGAGCGCGTACCTACCACGCCCAGTTCTGCCACATCAGTATTGGTCATGACTTTATATAAGCCCAATATTCCAAAGGCCAGTACCAGCAGCGCAATACACAACAATAACCAGCCACCAAAATTGGTCAGCTTTTCTTTGCGTGTTGGCGGCTTGTCGTGAATTGAGGTAATCGCAGCACGTTTACGGCGCATGGAAACAGGAAGTTGAGCCATATTTAGTGTGCCGAACCAGTCAAGGTCTGTTCCAGAATCGCCACACACAGGTCATCAAAACTATAACCAACTGCAGCTGCCGCTTTTGGCACCAGTGAATGACTGGTCATCCCCGGTACGGTATTTACTTCCAGCAACCAGAAGTTACCCTGTTCATCCTGCATGGCATCAATCCGGCCCCAACCGCTGGCACCGACTGCCTGGAATGCACGCAGACTTAAGGCTTTTAACTGTTGCTCTTCAGCTTCGCTTAAACCACATGGAATGCCATACTGCACATCATTACGGTTATATTTAGCTTCATAGTCGTAGAAAGCGACATCTTGAGGCGGTTCAAGGCGAATCACCGGCAGCGCCTGACCATTTAAAACCACAATGGTGTATTCACGGCCAGTAATCCATTTTTCTGCCATCACCACGGCATCATGTTCAGTTGCCTTGGCAATTGCTTCGGCAAAGTCTTCAATTTTTTCGACCTTGCTCATGCCGATACTAGAACCTTCATGTACCGGCTTGATGATCAAAGGCAAGCCTAAAGCATTAACAATGTCGGTCGCATCGGAATCTTTAGTGACAATGCGATACGGTGCTGTCGGCAATTCCGAACCCTGCCAGACCTGCTTGGTCTTGACCTTGTCCATGCCGATGGCAGAACCTTGTACACCCGTACCGGTATAAGGCACGTTTAACCATTCCAGTACACCCTGGATCTGGCCGTCTTCCCCGCCACGTCCATGCAATACAATGAACGCACGATCATAATTCACCAATTCTGTGACACTACGCTCCTGCGGGTCAAACGCTTCCGCATTGACCCCTGAACGCACTAATGCCTCAAGTACCGCCGTACCACTGTCTAGAGAAACCTCACGCTCTGCAGATTTACCACCAAGCAACACGGCAACTTTTCCGAATTTTGAAGCATTTGACACGTTTATATCCTTAAACTTTTTTCAATCTGGTCAATTCAATTCAGTCACGCAAGATGACTATTTTATATATAAGTGATTTTGTGCAAGCTCGACTGAGATTGCTCCAACATTACCTGCGCCCTGGGTTAATAACAAGTCATTTGCTTGCAATACTTTTCTCATGATCTGATTCAGGTTGCCGTCCGCTGCATCAACCAAAATCGGCTCGACTTCACCACGTAGACGAATGCTGCGGGCCAAAGTACGGCTGTCCGCCCCGACAATCGGTTTTTCACCAGCAGGATAAACATCCAGCAACAATAACTGGTCTACAGTAGAAAGTACTTCCACAAAATCATCAAAACAGTCACGGGTACGGCTATAACGGTGTGGCTGGAACATCATCACCAAGCGACGGTCTGGATGACTCTGACGCGCGGCTTTGATCGTTGCTTCGACTTCTTTTGGATGATGACCATAGTCATCCACCAGTTTCACGTCACCGCCCTCAATTTCAAATTCACCCTGAACTTCGAAGCGGCGGCCTACGCCACTGAAACCTTCCAGTGCACGGCAGATTGAAGCGTCAGACACGCCTTCATCGGTTGCTATACCAATCGCGGCCAAGGCATTCAGGACATTATGCAAGCCAGGCTGATTGACCGTTACACGTAATGGCTCACGGTCTTTACGCAATACGGTAAAGTGGGTTTGCATGCCGTCCTGATCGACGTCTACCGCACGAATGTCATTGTCTTCATTGAAGCCATAAGTCAGTAACGGACGTGCAATCCGCGGCATGATTTCACGGATATTGGCATCATCACCACAGACTACGGCCAAGCCGTAAAATGGCAGTTTTTGCAGGAACTGGATAAAGGTATCTTTCAGGACATCGAAGCTACCGCCATAGGTATCCATATGATCGGCATCAATATTGGTTACCACGGCAGCCATTGGCTCTAAATGCAGGAAAGAGGCATCCGACTCGTCTGCTTCTGCCACGATATAACGGCTGGCCCCCAAGGCCGCATTCATACCGGTACGGTTCAGCAAACCACCGATCACATAGGTTGGATCCATGTTTTCTTCAGCCAGCATACAGGTGATCAGACTGGTGGTGGTGGTCTTGCCATGCGTGCCGGCAACTGCAATGCCATGACGGTAACGCATCAGCTCACCTAACATTTCCGCACGGCGAACCACAGGAATACGGTTTTCAATCGCAGTTTTAATTTCCGGATTTTCTTTATTGATCGCGGTAGAGACTACGATCACGTTGGCATCCTTAATATTATTTGCAGTATGTCCGATATAGACTTTAATACCATTCGCTTCCAGCTGTGCGGTGGTATTGGATGCCTTGATATCTGAACCGGAAACTTTATAGCCCTGGTTTTTCAGCACTTCTGCAATACCACACATGCCTGCGCCACCGATCCCCACAAAATGGATGTGTTTGATACGGCGCATTTCCGGCACTTTAATTAACTTTTTCGCTTGTTCAGCTGGGGTTGTTGGAGACATAGTTTACTCGGATTACAATTCTTGAATTAAACGGACCACATGTTGAGTCGCATCGGGTTGAGCCTGTCGGCGTGCTTTCACGGCCATTTCCATTAACAGTTGGCGATTCAGCAACGGCTCTAATAATGTTTTTAAACTTTCTGGAGTCATAGTGGCCTGCGGGCAAATCTTTGCCACATTGATATTGGCCAGGAAACCGGCATTGGCCGTCTGGTGATCATCGACCGCACTTGGAAGCGGCACAAAAATTGCAGCTACACCAGCAGTGGCAATTTCAGTTACGGTCAAAGCTCCGGCACGGCAAATCACCAGATCAGCCTCGCTATAGGCTTTGGCCATATCTTCAATAAAGGGCTGTACTTCAACTTGCAGACTGGCCGGTGCATTTTCATAATGTGCCTGTGTCGCCTCGGCATGGTTTTGCCCACACTGATGATAGACGCTTAAAGGCAC
>NZ_JBAPXX010000066.1:0-11140 GCF_049284435.1 Acinetobacter sp.
GTTTATGGTACGACCTCACATAGGTGCTGCATTAGCTATTGCATTTGCTTTTTCGATTATTTTCGACAAAAGAACATCATTGTATATAAAAGTTTTTTTTGGAACTATATCATTTATTATTACAGCTTTTATTATTCCTATAATGATAAATTATATTGGTTTGTCAGAAGCAGATGGGTTGTCCGATGTAGATGCATACGTAGATAAAAGACAGAATTCCAATTTAAGTGGCGGTAGTAGTTTAGATATAGCCTCAATGAGCTTACCAATGCAAATGCTAAGCTATCTATTTAGACCCTTACCATTTGAAGCTCATACACTATTTGCACTAATTGCTTCATTAGACAATATTATTTTAATTTATTTATTAATTTTAGGGATTGTTGCCTACTTAGAGAAATCTAAGCCTTCAATTGAGTCAAATCGTATTTTTTTATGGGTATACTTTTTTATTTGTTTGATGATGTTAGCTACTACTACAGCGAATTTAGGTATTGCTATGAGACAAAAGTGGATGTTTTTACCTTGCTTAATATTTTTATTATTAAGTGTTATTGGTACTAAAAATAAAGAATTAATTAAGAGTTTAAAATAATGAAGTTCTTAATTATTTCTAGTTTTCTCCCTTCAGTATTAAATTTCCGTGGGAAGCTACTCGAAGCGATCCATCAGCAAGGCTGTGAAATCCATATAATTGCACCTGATTTAGCTTCTTTCCCTACCGAGCATGAAAAACTGTTAGAACTTGGTTATTACGTACATGAAATTTCTATGCAGCGTACAGGTACCAATCCGGTAGCAGACTTAAAAACATTAGGAAGCATGTATACGCTTATAAAAAAAATCAAACCTGATTATATCCTGTCTTATACGATCAAACCGGTGATCTATGGAACACTCGCCGCGTGGCTGGCAAAAGTACCGAAACGGTATGCCTTAATTACAGGTTTAGGCTATGCATTTCAAAATGTAGAAACTCAGACTAAACGTAGTGTTTTCCAGAAACTGGTCCATGGTTTATACCAGCAGGCATTGTCGCGCGGTCATAAGGCATTTTTCCAAAATCCGGATGACCTGAAACTTTTTCAGGATTTAAAGCTTTTAAACGCTCAAACGCCTACAGTAGTAGTGAACGGTTCCGGGGTCAATGTTGCCGACTTCAATGTATTACCTTTACCTGTAATGTCTGATCAAAAAATTAAAATATCCTTCTTGCTGATTGCACGTTTACTGATAGATAAAGGTGTCCGTGAATATGCCGAAGCAGCAAAAATCATCAAACATAAATATCCGCATGTAGCGTTTAATCTGGTGGGCTGGATCGATGAAAATCCTTCGGCCATTCGCCAGCAAGAATTGGATCAATGGGTGGCCAGTAACATATTAAACTACTGGGGGAAACTATCTGATGTTCGCTCTGCAATTGCAGCAAGCTCGGTGTATGTGTTGCCGTCCTATCGTGAGGGCACACCCCGTACTGTTTTAGAGGCCATGGCGATGGGCCGGGCAATTATTACCACGGATGCACCAGGTTGTCGTGAAACTGTTACCGATGGTGATAACGGCTTTCTGGTTGAAGTAAAATCCGTGGAAAGTTTAGTAAAAGCCATGGAGAAACTGATTCTTCAGCCAGAGCTTATTACTAAAATGGGAAGTCGCTCCCGGGAAATCGCCCTTCATAGATACGACGTACATCAGGTAAACGCACATATGATGCAAGAAATGGGTTTGATCTAAATGCTAAAACGCCTCCTAGATATTATCATCGCCTCTATAGCCCTGATCCTGCTTTCACCACTTTATGCATTTGTTGCTTACAAAGTAAAAAATAATTTAGGTTCGCCGGTCTTGTTTCGTCAGGTACGTCCCGGTTTACATGGCAAACCTTTTGAAATGATCAAGTTCCGGACCATGAAAGATGCCGTAGATGAGCAGGGTAATCCACTACCGGACAGTGAGCGTTTAACGCCTTTTGGTCAAATGCTGCGTTCTACCAGTCTGGACGAAATGCCAGAACTGTGGAACGTGATTAAAGGTGATATGAGTATTGTTGGCCCACGCCCATTGCTAATGGAATACCTGCCACTTTATAGCCCTGAGCAGGCCAAACGCCATGACGTGCGCCCGGGCATGACAGGTCACGCGCAGGTCAATGGCCGAAATGCGATTGGCTGGGAAGAGAAATTCAAGCTGGATACCTGGTATGTCGAAAATCAGTCCATCTGGCTCGACTTCAAAATCATGTTTAAAACAGTACATAAAGTTTTAGCAAAAGATGATATCAGTGCCGAGGGTGAGGCGACCATGAGCAAATTTACCGGCACAAAAACGGACAAGATTCATGATTGAAATCTATGCCGTCTATGGGGCTTCAGGTTGCGGCCGAAGCTTGATGCCTGTGGCCCGCCAGCAATTACAACGTCAGAATATAAGTGCCGAAATCTATTTTATTGATGATAGCTTGATTGAAGAAATAGCAATTAACGGTCATACAGCATTAAATTATGCAGCCTTTAAAGCTTTAAGGGCTAGTAAAAAGTCCGTTCTAATTGCGATTGCCAATAGTCAGGTTCGTGAAAAAATTGCGATAAAACTTGAACAAGATGCAATTGAGCTATGGACGGTTCAGGCAGATAATGTTGTGCGTATGGATGAAATAGAGATTGCCCCAGGTGCTGCCCTAAGCCCGTTTGTGACCCTCACTTCCAATATTAAGATTGGCAAATGTTTTCATGCCAATTTATACAGTTATGTTGAACATGATTGCATCATTGGCGATTACGTCACCTTTGCTCCCGGGGTGAAATGCAATGGCAATATCCATATCGAAGACCATGCCTATATTGGTACAGGTGCCGTGATCAAACAGGGAACCCCCGACAAACCTCTGGTGATTGGCAAAGGTGCTGTAGTGGGTATGGGCGCTGTAGTCACCAAAAGCGTGCCGCCGGGCGTAACGGTTGTCGGTAATCCGGCGCGGATTCTAGAGAAAAAATAAGTTTTTAAATTTTAAAAATTCAGGAAACATCATGTTAAATACTGCATTTGAACCATGGCCAAGTTTTACTCAGGAAGAAGCGGATGCGGTTTCCCAAGTTTTATTGTCGAATAAAGTCAACTACTGGACCGGACAGGAATGCCGTGAGTTTGAAAAAGAATTTGCCCGGTTTGCAGAAACCCGGTATGCAGTGGCATTGGCCAATGGAACAGTAGCACTTGATGTCGCACTCAAGGCATTAGGTATTGGTGCAGGGGATGATGTGATTGTTACCTCACGTACCTTTCTGGCCTCGGCCAGCTCCATTGTGACAGCTGGGGCAAATCCGATCTTCGCCGATGTCGAGCTGGATTCACAAAATATCTCCCGTCGTACCATTGAAGCGGTGATCACACCCAATACCAAGGCCATTATCTGTGTGCATCTGGCAGGCTGGATGTGTGACATGGACCCGATCATGCAGCTGGCTTCCGATAAAGGCCTGTATGTGATTGAAGATTGTGCCCAAGCGCACGGAGCGAAATATAAAGGTAAATCTGCCGGTTCAATCGGTCATGTTGCGGCCTGGTCGTTCTGCCAGGACAAGATTATGACTACAGGTGGTGAAGGTGGCATGGTTACTACCAATGATGAGAATCTGTGGAAAAAAATGTGGTCTTATAAAGACCATGGCAAGAACTTTGACAGCATCTATAACAAGCAGCATCCACCGGGTTTCCGTTGGTTGCATGATTCCTTTGGTAGCAACTGGCGCATGATGGAAATGCAGGCTGTGATCGGACGCATCCAGCTGAAAAAAATGCCGGAATGGACCGAAAAACGCATGGCCAATATGGAAAAAATTTATGCGGCATTTGCAGACAGCCCATATTTTAGCGTCCATCGCCCTACAGATGACTATGTACACGCTGCCTATAAGTGCTATGTTCAAGTCAATACTGATGCTTTACCAGAAGGCTGGTCACGTGACCGGATCATGCAGGAAATCAGTGCGCAGAATGTACCTTGTTTCAGTGGCTCCTGTTCAGAAGTTTATCTCGAGCATGCTTTTGATGATACGCCATGGCGTCCAGCACAGCGTTTGCCGAATGCGCAGAAACTGGGTGAAACCAGTCTGATGTTTTTGGTTCATCCCACTTTAAGTGATGAAAGTATTAACAAAACAGTGACGGCAATTCAACACGTTATTAATAGAATAGTTGCTTAAACTTTTGCATTATAAGTGCGCCGCATTCGGTGCATTTATTTATAGAATATGTCTTTAAGTTACCAAAAGAATCGTGACTTGTTAAAAATTTATTAGAATTGAGACGACGCATCCAGTGAAATCTATCATTACGCCCTTCGTAGAATCACCACGAGCCGCCAAACTCGCATTTTTAATTATTCTGGATTTGTGTGCTTTTCCCGTCTTGATCTGGCTCTGCTATGCCATTCGCCGCTTTGATTTAGGCGCAGAAGTGGTACCGAATCTGGCTTTTGGTACGCTCTGGGTCAGTGTGATTGCAGTTGCATCGCTGTTTATCTGTGGGGTCTATCGCTTTATTGTCCGTACGTATAATGAAGTGTTCATGATCAAAATGGGGCTGGCGACTGCATTGACGGTCGCTGGTCTTTATGCTCTGGCTTATTTTACCGCGGCATTTATTCCGACCTCTATTCCTCTGATGTTCGGCTTTATGATGTTTGCCTGGATCTGGTTTAGCCGCGGCATCATCCGTTTTATTATCCGTTCCTATTTGCAGGCCGACGTGCAGAAAAAACGCATCGCAATTTATGGCGCGGGTCATGCCGGTCAACAGGTTGCTGCTGCCTTGTATCGCTCCAATGAACATTTGCCGGTCATGTTTATTGACGATAAACGCTCGTTAAGCGGACAGCAGATAGGCCGGCTCAAAGTTTATGATGCCCAGACTGCACTCAAGCTCATGCGCAAGCAAAAAATTGATGAAATCCTGATTGCCTTACCCTCAGTGGGACGGGTACGTAAAAGTGAAATCATCAAGTTTTTAGAGCCGGCACATTTAAAAATTACCGAGATTCCAGGGCTGACTAAACTGGTGGATGGTGAAATTCGAATTTCTGATATTCAGGAAGTGGATATTATTGATTTGCTGGGGCGTGATCCTGTTCCGCCAGTTCCCGAGCTGCTGGCCAGAAACATTAAAGATAAAGTGGTCATGGTGACAGGCGCAGGCGGTTCGATTGGTTCAGAACTCTGCCGCCAGATTATCAAGAACCAGCCGGCCAAAATTGTCATTTATGAACTGACCGAATTCGCGCTATACAGTATTGAAAAAGAGTTACGCCTCACGGCCAGCTGTGAAATTATTCCGATTCTGGGCTCTGTGCTAGATGAGTCCAAGCTGGAACGGGTGATTGAACAATATGGCGTGCAGACGATTTACCATGCTGCCGCCTATAAACATGTACCGCTGGTGGAATGTAATCCTCTGGCAGGGCTAAAAAACAACGCTGTCGGAACCGCCTTTAGTGTGAATGCAGCGGTGAAGAAAGGTGTCGAAACCTTTGTGTTGATTTCAACCGATAAGGCCGTACGTCCTACCAACGTGATGGGGGCGACCAAACGGATGGCAGAGCTGTATTGTCAGGCTATGGCAGAAGCTCAGGACCAGACCCAGATCAGTATTGTACGCTTTGGCAATGTACTCGGTTCTTCAGGCTCGGTGGTGCCACTGTTTAAACAGCAAATTGCCAAGGGCGGGCCAATTACCGTAACTGACCCGGAAGTGACCCGGTTCTTTATGACCATTCCGGAAGCCTCGCAGCTGGTGATTCAGGCCGGTGCTTTGGGTACGGGCGGAGATGTGTTCCTGCTGGATATGGGCGAGCCGGTACGGATTCAGGATCTGGCACGACAAATGATTGCGCTCAGCGGACTCAAAGTCCGAGACGCTAAAAATCCGAATGGCGATATTGAAATTCAATATACAGGATTACGTCCGGGTGAAAAACTCTATGAAGAGCTGCTGATTGACGAAGCAAATACAGAAATTACCGTGCATACGCGTATTCTACGTTCTGTCGAAAAACATTATCCATTGGCAGAAATTCTGGCAATATTTAACCGTATGCATGAACTTGAAGCGACTCAGACCGAAATTGAATGGGCACTAGCGCAACTGGAACATTATGTGGACGGTTATGTACGCGGTAAAGAAATTAAAGTGAACTAGGTTTTTATAGATATGATCAAGAAAGCAATTCTCCCTGTGGCGGGTTTGGGTACGCGTTTTTTACCTGCCAGTAAATCCATCCCTAAAGAAATGGTCACAGTTGTGGATCGCCCTGCGATTGAATATGTGGTCCGTGAAGCAGTTGCTGCCGGGATTGAACAGATTATTCTGGTCACTCATTCTTCCAAGGCATCGATTGAAAATTATTTTGACCGTAACTTTGAGCTTGAAACTACTCTTGAGCAAAAAAACAAAACCGGCTTGCTTAAAGAAATTACTGAAATTTTGCCTGCGGGTGTGAGTGTGATTAGTGTACGTCAGCCTCAGCCTTTAGGTTTGGGCCATGCGGTATTATGTGCCAAAGCCGTGATTGGTGATGATGATTTTGCGGTGTTATTGCCGGATGTGCTGGTCAAGGATCAGGATCCAAAAAATGACCTATCACGCATGATTCAGCGCTTTGTACAGTCTAAAGCTTCACAAATCATGGTGGAAGCGGTGCCTGAACATCTGGTCGACCAGTATGGTATTGTTGATGTTGCTGCATCGCCTGAGGAAGGTGAAAGTATCGTCATGCAAGGAATCGTCGAGAAACCGGCGGTCGGAACGGCACCTTCGAATTTGTCTGTGGTCGGACGTTATATTCTGCCGGCCAAAATCATGCAGCTTTTGGAACAGACACCACGCGGGGCAGGCAATGAAATCCAGCTCACAGATGCGATTGCCATGCTGCAGCAGACAGAAGCTGTAGAAGCCTACCGCATGAAAGGCCAGACCTTTGACTGTGGCAGTAAGTTGGGTTATCTAAAAGCTGTTTTACATTATGGCGTCGATCATCCTAAACTCGGTACCGAGTTTAAAGCATTGATTCAGGAACTGGCTTTGTAAGAAAAAATAATAAAAAGGAATATCATGAAAGTCGCAGTATTAGGGAAAACCTTATTTTCCGGAGTCATGTCAGCTCTTTTATCTGAATGTGGTCACCAGGTGGTCTGGTGTAATAGCTTCGGTTCAGCTGAGTCAGCTCGGCCCTATTTCCAGGATGAGTCTCTACAGCAATTACTGCAAAAACAGGAAAAATCTGGCTTTTTAAACTGTTGCGATTTTCAGCATCTGGATTTTAATCAGGATGTTTTTTTCTTTAGTTTTAATGCGACTGAAGAACAGCAGGCGTTTCAGATGCTGGACACCATCCGGCATGCCTGTTTTGCCCATCCCAAACTGATGATTAATGCCTCGACCTTTGGCTTGCATGGTACGCAACGCTTTCAGCAACTGTTACCCAATGACGACTGGATCTATCTGCCAGATATTATTCAGGAAGGTAATGCACTGCGGAGTTTTGTTCAGGCCACCCAGCTGATTGTGGGTTGTGATCATGAAAATATACAGCCTAAAATTAAAGAATTATTAAGGCCCTTATTTCCACGTGCCCAGCAGTATTTATTTATGCCGGTTCTGGATGCCGAATTTACCAAACTGAGCATTTCCGGCATGCTGGCCACCCGGATCAGTTATATGAATGATCTGGCCAGCGTGGCAGAAAAACTGGGCATTGATATTGAGCAGGTACGGCAAGGCATGGCTGCAGATAACCGGATTGGTTCCGCCTATCTGTTTCCCGGTGTCGGTTTTGGTGGAGAGAATTTCTCCCATGATATCCGTACTCTTACTCACGCCGTGGCAGATTCAGGAGTGAAAAACCAGTTACTGGAGCAGGTCTGGGACATTAACGAACAGCAAAAAGAATTATTGTTCCGTAAACTCTGGAACTATTTCCGTGGAGACTTAAAGGGTAAAGTCATTGCGATCTGGGGTGCAGCCTTTAAGGAAAATACGCCAAGTATCCAGCAGTCTCCGGTACATGCCATGCTGACCGCTTTGTGGGCGCAAGGCGTGACGGTCAAACTACATGATCCGCAAGCAATGGCGAATATTGAAAAGGTCTATGGGCCACGGGAAGACTTAATCCTGTGTAAAGACCAGTATCAGGCCGTGGAAGGGGCACATGCCTTATGTCTGATTACGGCATGGAAACAGTATGGCAGTCCGGATTATCCGTATCTGATCAAGCTGATGCAGCATCCCCTGATTTTAGATGGGCGTAATCTGTATGATCCGACGTATGTCAAGACACGTGGTTTTAATTATATTGGGGTAGGACGTTAATGTTGAGCCATTTTAATTCAAATCTCGACACTGAAACTGTGTGTCAGAAACTCACCTCGAACAAAGAACAGCTTCAATCTGAGCATCTGCGGGAACTGTTTGCTGCTGACCCGGAGCGCTTTAATCAATATTCTATCCAGTTTGAGCAGCTGCTATTTGACTATAGCAAACACAGAATCAATAAAAATGTGCTGCAGGGCCTGATCGAATGGGCTGACGTACAGAACCTCAGATCATGGATTGGATCTTTATTTTCAAATCAGCAAATCAACTATACTGAGCAGCGTGCTGCCATGCATTGGGCACTGCGCCTGCCGGAACAGGATCAACAGCATGCGGATCTGGCAGCTGATGTACATGCCCAGCTGGAACGGATGTATGCCCTGGTGGAACAGATTCATGCCGGGCAGCGTCGCGGTGCCACCGGTGAAGTCATTCAGGATGTGGTCAATATTGGTGTCGGCGGATCAGACCTTGGTCCCTTGATGGTCACACATGCTTTATCTGATTTTAAATATCAGTCTGCCCAGCCATTGAACGTACATTTTGTTTCGACTATGGATGGCAGTCAGTTGTCCGAGCTGTTGCATCAACTGCGTCCGGAAACGACACTGTTTATTATTTCCTCCAAATCTTTTGGTACCATTGATACTCTGACCAATGCCCAGACGGTACGCCTGTGGCTGGAAAAGGCTTTAGGCCAGCATCCCTATATTCTTAAGCATCATTTTATTGGGGTATCGACCAAACCGGAAAAAATGACAGCGTGGGGCATTGCGCCGGAAAACCAGTTGCTGCTCTGGGACTGGGTCGGCGGGCGTTATTCACTCTGGTCCTGTATCGGACTGCCAATTGCCTTGAGTATCGGGATTGAAGGCTTTAAGCAGCTGCTTGCCGGCGCCTATGCCGTTGACCAGCATTTTCAGTACCAGCCTTTTGAACGCAATATTCCGGTATTGATGGGATTGTTGGGGGCTTGGAATACCAATTTTCTGGATATTCAGACCCATGCGATTCTGCCTTATGACGGACGGCTGAAATATTTTGCATCTTACTTGCAACAGCTGGAAATGGAATCAAATGGTAAGTCAATCCAACGTAATGGCGAGAAGGTCCAGTTCGATACCTGCCCGATCATCTGGGGTGAAGTGGGGCCGAATGCCCAGCATGCTTTCTATCAGTTATTGCATCAAGGCACTCAGTCAGTCAGCTGTGACTTTATTGCGCCGGTAGAGCGTTATAACAGCCAACAATATACCTATGCAGACAGTGCCGAAGCATTGGTAGAACAACATCATCTGGCCTTATCCAACTGTCTGGCGCAATCGCGCTTACTGGCTTTTGGCAATGAAGCCCTAGATCAGGCTGAATTGGCGAGCTTGCCGGCCTATAAGCAATATGAAGGTAATCAGCCGAGCAGTACCCTGTTGTTGCAAGAGTTGAATCCCTATAGCTTAGGCATGCTTATTGCATTGTATGAACATAAAGTATTCGTTCAGTCCGTGCTGTGGAATATTAACCCGTTCGACCAGTGGGGCGTAGAAAAAGGCAAGGAAATTGCCAACCAGCTGTTGCCAATACTCAATGGTGAGCAGACTGACTTGAGTGGTCTGGATGGTTCTACCCAGGGCCTCATTAAGGTTCTATTAGGAAAGTCAAATGGCTAAAATTTTGGTAACAGGCGGGGCAGGCTATATTGGTTCACATACCTGTGTGGAATTACTAAATGCCGGACATGAGGTCATCGTACTGGATAATCTGTGCAATAGCTCCTCCGAGTCCTTAAGCCGGGTAGAAAAGCTGACCCAAAAAAGCCTGACCTTTGTGGAAGGCGATATCCGGGATAGCCAGTTGCTGGATCAGGTCTTTCAGCAAAATTCAATTGATGCGGTAATTCATTTTGCCGGGCTGAAAGCGGTGGGGGAAAGCCAGCAGATTCCTTTGGCCTATTTTGACAACAATATTGCCGGTTCCATCAGTCTGGTTCAGGCGATGCAGCGCGCACAGGTGTTTAAACTGGTCTTTAGCTCTTCGGCTACGGTCTATGGGGAAAATAATCCGTCTCCCTATCAGGAAGACATGCCCTTAAATATGCCGAATAATAATTATGGTTACACCAAGTTGGTTGTTGAGCAGATGTTAGAAAAAGCAGCTATTGCAGATGAACGTTGGTCCATTGCTTTATTGCGTTATTTTAATCCAGTCGGTGCGCATAAAAGCGGACAGATTGGGGAAGATCCACAAGGTATTCCCAATAATTTAATGCCTTTTGTGACTCAAGTTGCGGTAGGTTTGCGTGAAAAGCTGTCTATTTTTGGCCATGATTACGACACGGCCGATGGCACCTGTGAGCGTGACTTTATTCATGTGGTTGATTTAGCGAAAGCACATGTTTTAGCCATTCAGAATCGTTTAAATCATCAAGGCTGCCGTGCCTGGAATATTGGTACGGGCCAACCGATATCGGTATTAACCCTGAAAGATACCTTTGAGAAAGTGAATCAGATCCAGATTCCGTTTGAGTTTGCTGCACGACGTGCCGGTGATCTGGCAAGTTTCTATGCAGACAATGCGCGTGCAGTAAAAGAGTTGGGCTGGACACCCGAATATGGCTTGGAGGATATGCTCGCCGATAGCTGGAAATGGCAGAAGCAGAATCCTAAAGGATATGGTTCATAGATATGAATTTTATTTATGGGGTCATTTGTCACCAACTTACCCATTCACTGGTTTTTCTGGTGAATGAGCTGCTGAAAAGTCCTCATAGTATTATTCT
>NZ_JBAPXX010000067.1:0-13000 GCF_049284435.1 Acinetobacter sp.
GCTTCTGGTGCACAGCGGCCACAGCAAGTCCCCAAGTCCAACATATCGCGAACATCACGATAACTTTCAGCGCCATTTGCAATAGCATCTTTAATGTCTTGATCTGTAATGCCACGGCATAAACAAACGTACATAGGACACAACCACAGTGATTAAATAAGATAAGTAATATTATTGATAATTGTTATCGTTTGTCAATAAAAATCATTTGAAATAGCTTTTATCATGATTGATGATTTAGATAAAAAATCACCACCTGAGCGGAAACCCAAGTACTGCTCGGATTTCCACACAAAAGCGATTCATGATTTAGAATGAGATATTGCAGGGTGAGGATTGAGTGATTTTTATAACTTATTGATTAATGATAACAATGCCATCCATTTCAACCAAGGCATCTTTAGGCAGGCTGGCGACACCTAAAGCAGCACGTGCTGGATAAGGCTGGGCAAAATACTCGCCCATAATCTGGTTCACAAGTTGAAAGTGAGATAAGTCGGTCAGGAAAATATTTAGTTTGGCGATATCTGCCAAAGAACCGCCGGCTGCCTCACAGACTGCTTTTAAATTATCAAACACCCGGCGAATTTGAGCTTCAATGCCTTCAACCAGTTCCATACTGTAAGGATCCAGGCCAATTTGACCTGATAGATATAAGGTATCACCCACTAAAATGGCTTGCGAATAAGTGCCAATCGCAGCAGGGGCATTTTCAGTATGGATTACTTGGCGGGACATTAATTTCTCCTTTTATCATCGACATACATCATATTCGATCAATTCGGCCGATAAAAGCACTATCGTTTTAAATGATTAACTTGCTTTAGAGGCTTCACTGAAAACAACCGGCTGTGCCAGACGAATAATTCGTGGAAAACCGAAATACATGCGTAAATCCCGGATAATCTGTGCGATCTGTTTACGGTTATGCACCACGATATTGACATAAGTTTTGTCATCCTGAGTGCGCACCATTTCCACCCCGGAATGCGCTTTACGGCATTGATAGATCAGGTCGGAAATCTGCTCGTCATTCATGTTCAGGTCAATACTGAGATAGGCAGTAAAGCTGATGTCTTCCAGATCATCAGAGGTCCACTGCAACAACATGATATTTTCTGGATGCTGATGCTGTTCATGCAGCAGGTTGTGGCAGCGCGCACGATGCACAATCAGACCGCGACGGGTCAAATGACCCTGAATCGGATCACCCAGCACAGGATTGCAGCAATGTGCATATTTGACATCGACACCTTCTGTTCCCTGAATCAGACGGTCTGAACTGGCGATATTCTGATGCTGATCTTGGGCAAATAAATGGTTGGCCACCAGTTGCGGTAATAAATCACCGACTGCAATCTGTTCAAACAGCTGTTCCTTGCTGGAAACATGACGCCACTCCAACAGATTTTTCCAGTCTGCTTCAGTCAGATCACGAATGGAACGATGGAACAGTTTCAAGGCACGATTGAGAGCCTGTTGTCCGACCAGACGCTGCTCATCTGGATCCTGATCGCGCAGAATATTCTGAATAGCACGACGAGCTTTCTGGGTATTAATAAAACTGAGCCAATCTGGGTTCGGAGTCGCAAGGACATCAGTAATGATTTCAACCACCTGGCCACTCACTAAAGGCGTTGAAAGCGGCTTGGTTTCATTATTAATTTTTGCACCAACCGCATGGTTGCCCAGGAATAAACTCGCGGCATAAGCAAAGTCGACCGCTGTGGCACCTTGCGGCAATTCATGTAAATGGCCGTGCGGGGTATAGACCCAGATTTTTTCTTGGTGGAGATAGTCCAGTAATTCACTGAAAGTAGTTTTGGCGCATTCACCATCGACCAGAACATTCAGATTTTGCATCGAGGCCTGAATCGCAGAGCGGCAGGCTTGTGGGGCACTTTCACCGAGAACGACACCAAAACGTGCTGCTTTGCGCATGAGTTCGGTTTGAATGGTAAGAGACAGGGTCGTATCTTCACCTTTCAAGCGCATCATCAAGGACTGGTTGCCTCCCGGTAAGGGGCGGCGGATATGATCTTCATAACTCTGGATTTTAAAACTTTGGGTCAGAATTTCTGCCAGTCGGTCACAATCAGCGATGCTCTGTAAAATAATTTCAAAAGCATGGCTGTGAGTCAATTCTTGTAGATCGATGTCATTTTTAACGAAGTGGCGCAGTAGCTCAATATTGTTATTTTTCTTCTTAATCCGGCCTTGAATGGCATTCTGTTGCAGCAGTTCGGTCAGGTTCTTTTCCCATTTGGCCTGGTATTCACAGCGTTTTGGCTTGGTCTCTAACAGGGCTGCCTGTACATTGTTATACATGTCCAGATCTAGATTTTGATAGCACAGATGTTCCAGGTTATCGGCCATTTCATTCATGCCGACAATGCGTGCCATTGGAACAAAAATTTCAAAGGTTTCGCGTGCAATACGTGCCCGTTTGTCTGGACGTAGTGCATCCAAAGTGGTCATATTGTGGTAACGGTCGGCCAGTTTTACAATAATGACACGCGGATCCTGTAGAGTTGCTTGCAGAATTTTCCGGAAAGAAGCCGCTTTATTATATTCTTTATCACTGGAATGGCTGAGTTTGGTGACACCATCGACCAGTTCAGCAACGGTAAAACCAAAAATCTTGCTAATATCATCTTTGTTAAATTCGGTATCTTCAATTACATCATGCAGCAGGGCGGCCATTAATGTTTCAGTGTCCAAACGCATATGCGCCAAGATACAGCTGACCGCAATCGGATGCAGAATATAAGGTTCACCACTTTTACGCACAATCCCGTCATGCGCCATATCTGCATAATCACAGGCCGCAAGCACACGTTCGACATCGCTTTCACTTAAATACGCATCGATAATGATCTCTAACTGCTGCTTGGCTTGACTGACCTGTGGGCCTGGCATAAAACACCTTTTCAACTAAATTTTTTACAAATAAAACGTGAGAGCATTCTAGAAATGTGAATTTCCTGACTTGATGGTTTTTTGCTGCTAGCGAGCAGAAAACCAATACAAACTTGATAGCTAACCCTTATGTTATAACCGTTCTGGCATAAATATAAAAGTCACATAACAAAAAAAGCCTAGTTTAGAACTAGGCTTTTTGAGTGACGATCTCTTATTGGAAAGAAAAACCGTCTAAGTTTAGATTGTTTGCAGAAAGTGCAAGATCCAAGCTTGATGTTTGATAGTCTTGATCACGTTGTTTCAAAATGTCTTTTGATACATGACCTGAAGCGATTTCACGTAAAGCAACAACAGTCGGTTTGTCATTGTCCCATTCTACAGTTGGTTCAATACCTTGACGTGCCAATTGACGCGCGCGCTTGCTTGCCACTAGTACAAGCTCAAAGCGGTTGTCTACATGGTCTAAACAATCTTCAACGGTGACGCGTGCCATAAGAATTCTCGTTTGAATAATAAATTTTAACAGACTGCACAGTATAAAAGGCTTTGTCTATAGACTCAAGTTTTAATCACTGCTCAGTCGGCGTAATCAGTTTCTGGATCAGTTTTTCATGACGGTTGGCTTGCTGGCTAAGCACCAGACGATTGGCGATAATCACCGCTTCAAGGTCATGTAGTGCTTTATTAAAGTCGTCATTAATAATGATATAGTCAAAGTTGCTATATTGTTGCATATCTTCTACCGCGCAGCTCAGACGGTGTTCAATCACATCCACCGCATCAGTACCACGGTTAGACAGGCGTTCACGCAAGTCAAACTGGCTTGGTGGTAGGATAAAAATTTGTTTAGATTCAGGAAAAAGTCGACGAACCTGTTGCGCACCTTGCCAGTCAATTTCCAGTAATACATCATGACCTTTGGCCAGTTGCTCTTTCACTGTGGCTTGCGCGGTACCGTAGTAATTACCAAATACTTCAGCGTATTCGATAAAACCACCTTCATTGACCAGATTTAAAAAATCTTCTTTATTGGAGAAATGATAGTGTACGCCATCGAGTTCGCCAGGTCGTTGACCGCGTGTAGTGTGTGACACAGAAACGTGAAGATTGTTGACACGCTCAAGTAGGGCTTTAACAAGGGATGTTTTGCCTGTTCCAGACGCTGCAGAAACGACAAACAAGAGACCCGACATGATATTTTTCCTGATATGATAAAATATCTTCTCTATTTTAGAGTAGAGCGACTTTAAACTAAATAGTTGTCAGTCGATTGTTTACATTTATTTCAATTGAACCGCCAAAAATGGTGCGAGTATTGAGGATTCTATGGAAATTGTTTTAGCCAATCCGCGTGGTTTTTGTGCTGGTGTAGATCGTGCCATTGCGATCGTGAACCGTGCCCTAGAATGCTTTAATCCACCAATTTATGTACGGCATGAAGTGGTGCATAACAAATTTGTCGTCGATGACCTACGTCAACGTGGTGCGATTTTTGTCGATGAACTCGACGAAGTTCCTGACGATAATATCGTGATTTTTAGCGCACATGGTGTTTCCAAAGCAGTGCAGCAAGAAGCTGAATGTCGTGGTCTGAAGGTTTTTGATGCGACTTGTCCCTTAGTGACTAAGGTGCATATTGAAGTCACTAAATATGCCCGTGAAGGTGTAGAAGCGATCCTGATTGGTCATGAAGGTCACCCAGAAGTCGAAGGTACCATGGGGCAATATGACAAAAAAAATGGCGGTGAGATTTATCTGGTCGAAGATGAAGAAGATGTCGCCGCTTTAACGGTACGCAATCCTGAAAAAGTGGCTTTTGTCACTCAAACGACTTTATCAATTGATGATACAGCGAAAGTGATTGATGCACTTCGCCAGAAGTTTCCGCTGATTCAAGGTCCACGTAAAGATGATATTTGCTATGCAACGCAGAATCGTCAGGACGCAGTGCGCGACTTGGCTGAACGTTGTGATGTCGTACTTGTGGTCGGTTCACCAAACTCGTCTAATTCAAACCGCTTACGTGAGCTGGCTGAGCGTATGGGTAAAGCGGCTTACCTAGTCGATAATGCCGATGAGCTCAAACAGGAATGGTTTGCAGAAAATGCCCAGATTGGGGTAACAGCAGGCGCATCTGCACCGGAAATTCTAATTAAACAAGTCATTCAGCGTTTACAGGATTGGGGTGCACAAGCGCCTAAAGAGCTGGATGGGCGAGAAGAGAATATTACCTTTAGTTTGCCGAAAGAGTTACGTATACCGGTAACACAGGCATAAAGCGTGAATGAGTTAACATTCTGAAAATTTTAAAAAAACAGATAATTGTATTTTGGCAATTATCTGTTTTTTTATGCCTTTTATCCTGTTATGTGTTTAATTTGTAATTAAGTGAGATATTATTTTTAATAGGGTAAAGTTTTGTTATCCGGGGGAACTATGCAGCAAACAAATAAAAATCAGGGATTCACTTTAATTGAGTTGATGGTCACGATTGCAGTGATGGCAATTATTGCGATGATGGCAGCTCCTTCTTTTGGAAATTTAATACAAAAACAAAATTTGAATAGAAGTACTCAGGAGTTGATAGGTCAGCTTAATAATGCGCGTTCTAAAGCTATATTAGAGCGTAGAGAAGTCAGAGTTCAATTAAATTCTTTGGCTGCAGATACCCCAACACAATTAAATTGGGCGTCGCAAGATAAAGCAATATTAAAATCCGGTTCTCCTACCGAAATTACCTTTCTGTTGAGTGGAGGGGTGAAAAATTTTGCAGCGGATATTAATGGCAAGCCCTTCATTATTTGTAATGAAAGTGGTGGTAATAAATCTAAAAATATTAGCATTTCTTTGATGGGAACAATATACGTGACAGAGGGGACATGTTAATGAAAACAAGAAATTATCAGAATGGTGTGGGTTTAATTGAAGTGTTGGTTGCTATGTTGATTTTGGCAATTGGGGTGTTGGGTTTTATTGCCCTGCAATATCGTGCTGTTGAGGCGACTTTAGAAAGTGGATATCGTGTTCAAGCTATTAATATTGCAAGAGATTTGGCGGAAAGAGTACGAATAAACCGTGGTGTTGTAGATACTTATATGAGCGAAATAGGGACACCGGATAAGCAAACTGTATCAGCCAAAAATTGCTTTACTACAAATTGTAGTACGACTGAACTTGCAGATTTTGATGTAGCACAAGTTACTGTACGTGCAAGGTCAGTAGGAATGAGTATGAATGTGATGGAGTGTCAGGGAAATAGCGATGGACGTAACTGCGTTTATGTTGCATGGGGAGATACGAGTGCAACAAATGGTACGGGGCAAGGTGATTGTACCAATAATACAGCGTATAACCCTGCCTCGACCTGTTTGATTATGGAGTTATATTGATATGACTAAATTTCACGCAGGTTTTACGCTGATAGAACTCATGATTGCACTGGCACTTGGGCTGGTGATCGCTGCTGCTGCAACAATGCTATTTCTTACAGGGCAGAAAAGTTATGTTTTACAGTCAGGTATGTCTGATTTACAAGATAATGCTAATTTTGGTTTGAACTACATTGTTAAAGATATTCGTTTAACCAACTTGAACGTGGTGAAAGCCAGTACTAATGATGAAACTCAATATGGCGGTGTGATTTTAACTTCCTCAGCGAATGCAACTTTAGATAATACTTCTAGTCCTGCTAGGCCTTTAAGTAATCTGTTTAGAACCATTACTGGAAATAGTGCAGGTGTCAATTTGGTATCAAGAAGCCAAGGCATGACGGCTGGAACTGCGCCTGCTTGGACCGGTGTATCTAATGTTCAACCCAGTACAGGCGGGACACTATTAAGCGATCAACTTACTATCCAATACCGACCTCAATATATTTTAGATGATAAAGGTACAACAGTAGATACCGATGATGACTGGGTGGGTGGCTATGATTGTGAAGGTCGAGAGTTAAGATTTCGAGTAAAAAACCCAGGTGGTAATATACCTTTTGGTCAACAAATGGTTGTTCAGCGTTACTTTTTACGCGTGGATGCAAATGCCGTGACTAATGAGCCGAATAGTCCGCTTGCGTTAGCTTGTGAAGCAGGGTTCTACGCCATAGCAGATACGCCAGCTGTGGTGAGAGTAGAAGGAGGCGCACCATCTCAAGCATTAAATACACGATTATTTGGTAGCACAGGCGGTGAGATTATTATGAAACGCGTGGACCATTTTAGAGTACTGCTTGGTGTGCAAAATGATACCAGTTATCGTTATCTGCCTATTAATGAGTATATGGCAATTGCAGCGGGTTCTCGTCCACGTATTTTATCCGTACAAATTGGCGCTTTAGTGCGTTCGGGGCAGTCAGTCAGCCGTGACGAAATCATTTCGAATGATCAGACTTTTCAAGTGTTAGATCAGTTGGTTAAGGTAAAAAAACCAGCGGCAAATGCGCCAAAATATGTTCGCCAAGTGATTTCACAAACCATTGCATTGCGCAATACTTTTGGGGATCGATAATGAAATCTTATTCATCTCAACGCGGTGCGACACTGATTGTAGTTATGATCATGTTAGTGGCAATTACAGTTATTGGTACTTTGGCCATTAAACAGGGTCTGATTTCTTTGAATGTTGCCACCAATAGCCAAGCACAACAGTTAGTGATGCAGAACTCTGATGCAGCGTTCTTTAATATTGAGCGGGAAGCAAATTTGATTCAGAGTTTAACCGCAAGTGGCATGTTTGGTTATATCAATGGTGCCGCAAATAAAGATAAAGAAATGGTATTTTGCTTTCGTGGTGCAGAAGCTAACTTTTTTGATATTAATCGTGCCAGTCTGATGGTATGGGAATCAGGGAATGCTCCAACCAATAATACTTTGGGAACAGAGGGGTATTGCAGTGTTTCGGCAAACAGCGGTAATTTTTTTACCAGTGGTCGTAGAGCAGCCATGACTCAAGTCTCAGTCAAGTTTTCAAGTCAGTTAGACAACGATCCCTTTTATGGCATGCAATACGGCACTGATGAAAAAGGGGTAAAGTTTGAGAAAAATAAACCTGTAAAAGTATTTGCGGTGTCTATTATGCCAACCCTCACCACAACAAGTGCTGCCAAGATAGATGCATGTTTAAATTCACATATGAGCGAAGTCACTATTCCATCGGGCGTTACACCCTCTACAGCTAAGGATGTGGATGGAGTCAGGGTGGATGATAGTGTGACAGACTGCTTGGCAAAATTAAATGTACCGTTTACCACGCAGGTGACTGAATACATGATTGCACAAGACTTTATATGAAATGGGGAATAACAAGATGAAAAATATTCAAAATAGCGAAAAAACATCCTGTCGTCATAAATTGTTTGCAGCCAGTATTGCAGCATTTTGTACCAGTATGATAGCGACCAGTGTAACTCAAGCCAGTGATATTGATATTTATCAGGAAGCTAAGTCAGGTACGATTACCTTGATGTTTATGCTGGATATTTCTGGAAGTATGGGGGGAAACTCATATGATGGCACTAGTCAAAATCGTATAGCACGTCTTAAGACAGCGATGAAAGACTTATTGGGAGGTAATAGTGATAAAGGGATAACGCGTATTTCAGATGATAAAGTCTTAGGTTTATCTACGTTGGGAGCAAGGTATAGTTCTAACAACTATAATACAGGCGCGGTACTTGTACCAGCTCGACGTTTGGATGTTTTGGTTGGAACAAAAACTCAAAGGCAGATATTACTAGATGCAGTAGACAATCTAGGAGCTAATACAAATACACCAACGGCACGCTCATTTGCAGAAACAGTTGCTTATTTAATGGGAACAACTACAGCTGCTTATCAACGTAATGTTGTTTCGATGCCATATTATTTTGAGAGAAATAATAACAAGAAGTACAGTTGCAGTAGCTGGAATAATACTTATACATCTTGTTCTACATGGTCAGAAACTAACGATCTTTTACCAAGCGGAAGCCATATTTCTACTAGAGATTGTAGCGTAAAAATAAATGATACTAATCGTTCAGGCACTTGTTATGATTATACAGGTGTGGTCGAGGTTTCAAATAATAACAGTGGTTTTAATTACTCTCATAGCACAACTAAAAATGGCTCAGTATATCAGTCTCCAAATTCGCTAACACAAGAAGAAGAAATCAAAAAATGTAGTGGTCAAGGTATTTATGTTCTTACAGATGGTGATCCGACACAAGACTCTGATTCTTTGCCATTAATGCAGGGTGCACTAGGTTCGCAAGGGCAAAACTTTACTTGTGATAATAGTAGTTATGACTGTCTAAATAAACTGGCTTTAAATTTATTAGATCCAACTAAAAATCCAGCAAGTTTAAAATTTAAAACAGCTGTAGTTGGATTTGGCAGTAGTTTTAATGATGTGAGTTCTTATGATAAAACTAAAACACAAGCAGAAAATATTGCAGCGTTAGGAAGAATTGATAGTAATGTTAAAAAAGCAGCATATTGGGGGATTATCGGGGAGGGGGGCTGGTATTCAGGCAATAGCTCTCAAGATGTAGTAGATAGTGTAAATGCTTTCTTAGGGGAGTTGGGAACGGATATTCCATCCGTTACCACAGGCTCACCGACTATTCCAAAAGATGCATTAAACCCTGCAGTACTGCAGGATGATGCTTATTATCAACAGTTTCAGCCAACCCCTGATAAGAGCTATCGCCTATGGGTAGGTAATCTGAAAAAATATCTGGTTGGCAGCTCAGGTAAATTGCAAGGTAGAAGCAATAAAGATGTTAATGATAGTCGTGGCCGCTTAATCACACCAACTTATGACGCTAATGGGAAACTAACTTCTGCAGTGTATGATTTTTGGTCATATGGTGTAGATAGTAATACCGCCATCGCTGATGCAGATGAAAATACCATCGGCAGCAGAAAATTTGCTGCTAAAGGTGGTGCTTGGTCACAGCTTAAATTGCGTGCAGCCAATGGAACTGTACAGCGTAAGTTGCTCACCAATCGCGTGGGTACGGGAACCGGTACAGCAGCAACATTTACAAGCAGTAATACTGCATTGCGCACAGTTAACCTCAATTATCTTACAGATACCACCTATAAAGATGATCCAAGTCGGGGTTATTTGATGAGTCTGTTGGGTTATAACGTCGATGCGGCTAATCCAGGCAGTATTACAACCACTTCATTAGCAGCAAGTGCAGAATTACGTCAAATGGGTGCAGTCATGCATTCCTTGCCTGTATTGGTCACCAATAAAGGTAAAGTAACTTATGATGCAACGACTAAAAAAATTGGTTCAACAGGTCGTGAAGATTATGTGCTTTTTGGTACGACACAAGGACTTTTGCATGTTGTTGATGCCCTAACAGGGCAAGAAAAATTTGCTTTTGTACCCAATGAAATGGTGGATAAGCAAAAAGAAGGCTTTAGCAACTATACTTCTACAAGTGGCGGCATAAGTAACCTTTATTACGGGGTCGATGGTCCATGGACTGTACATACCGAATATGTGATTGATGGTTCGGGTAATCTTACCGTTGGTACAGGTAAGGGCATTAATCAAAAAGGTAAACAATTAGCTTTCGGCGGCTTACGTATGGGAGGACGTAGCTATTATTCTTTGGATTTACGAAATATTGACTCTCCTAAGTTGAATTTCCATATTAATCCAGATGCTGCGAGTGCAAATACGCCACTAAGTTATATGGGAGAAAGTTGGTCTAAACCTACAGTGGCTTATGTGAATTGGGGGGGAGTACGTAAACTGGTGATGTTTGTCGGTGGTGGCTATGACCGTACTGGAGGAACAGACGGAAAAGGCTATGAAAATGATAGCTATGATCAAATTAATAAAAAAGGCGCGGGCGTGTATATGTTTAGTGCTGAAGGTTCTGATGCAGGTAGCTTACTTTGGTGGGCGAGTGCCAATGCAACTACCAGTGCAGCAACAGCAACCAGCGCACCGGTTGGCCGAAATGATGCTAACTTAAAGTATAGCGTAGTGAGTGAAATCCGTGCAGTAGACCGGGATAGTGATGACTTGGTTGATCATCTGTACTTTGGGGACTTGAGTGGACAACTTTTCCGTATAGATTTAGATAATAAAGCTTCTGCTTTAGGAGCATTTGCCAAAGCGCCTGTTAGACTATTCAATCTGCACAAGAACGATGGTAAAAGTGCCCGGTTTTACGATATGCCAAGCTTTTCAATTTATAATGAAAAAGGTTCAATATTTGCCGTTTTATCGGTAGGTAGCGGCAACCGTAGTCAGCCTTTGCAAAACTATACTGTGGGCACTGCTGGAGTCGAATATGATGCAATTTATAATATTTATGATAAAGATGTGGCACGTAAAGACTTATTGTCTGCAACCAGTTGGAATACCAAGGACATTACTGCTTTGGGATTAATAACTGAAGAAAACCGTTATAGTAATTCAACAATTATCGCACCTTATTCAACCAATGGTTGGTACTATAAATTTGATAATTGTGTTGCGGGTAGTGACGGTACAAAGACAGACTGTGATAAATATAAGTTACAAAGTGAGAAAGTCTTCGGCACACCACTTGCAATGAACTATCGTTTATATGTTTCGACATTTGACAGTAGTAAACCAGGTATATCAGGCGATTGTGGTGCAGGGGTAAAAGGTGAAAGTTTCTTGACGACGTTCTGTTTGCCTTTTGGTCAGTGTAAATCTAAAGATCCTGTAAGTGGAGGAGGCCGGGGTACCCCTATTGGCATCGGTATTCAAAATATCACTACAGGCAATGATAAACCTGCTGAGTGTACGGGAAGTAATTGTGGTGGCGGCACTGGGGGCGGTGGTGGTCAAGATGATAATAAAAAAGTTACGAGTAGTTCAAATTATTGTGCCAATACAGGTGGGCGGATTATTGTCACTACAACCAGTAGTGGGGGGACTGGAGAAGCGACCCAAATGTGCCTGATTCCTCAACGCTGGTATGAAAAAAATATTCTAATCAAATAATAGTGGGTGATACATGAAAATTGGTTTATCTATCCAGAAAGCTTTTACTTTGATTGAGTTAATGGTGGTGGTGGTGATTGTGGCTATTTTTGCCGCTATCGCCATTCCAAGCTATCAGCAATATGTACGAAGGGCGAATGCTACAGAAGCACAGCAGGAAATTCAGCGTATTGCCAGTGAACTTGAACGTTGGAAATCGCGCAACTTTAATTATTTGGGTTTTTCGACGATCCCTGATCCATTAATACTGCCGGTTAATGCTACCGGCAGCTCTATTAAATACCGGATTACTGTAAGAGATGGGGAGAATACCACCAGAACTCTTACCAATAACGCTGCTGCTGGACAGAGTTGGGTAATTCGCGCTGAAGGTACGGATACAAATAACTTTAACTTTTTGATGACCAGTATGGGAACACGTTGCAAAAATAAAACTCTTGCAAATATCACTGCAAATAATATTAGAAATGCGACTTGTGGAACGACAATTACAGGACGTGAAGAATGGTAAAAAATCTAAAAGGCTTTACTCTTATTGAATTGATGATTGTAGTGGCTATTATTGGCGTTTTGGCGGCAATTGCTTATCCCTCTTATCAAGAGTCAGTACGTAAAGCAAAGCGTATAGATGCTCAGGCGGTAATGACTGATACAGCAAGCAAGTTACAGCGCTATAGAATTGCCAATTTTACTTTCTTAAAAGCTGGACCTACTGCTGGAACTACAGTGCCTATTACCTTGACAGATATAGGAGGTCCGGCTGTTATTCCGACTTCAGGTCAGGGCCTGTATGATCTAACTTTAACCAATGTGAATGCCGGAACATGGACTCTCGTAGCAACACCAAAATTCGGTTCGGCACAATTGGGAGATGGTCATATTGTTCTCAATCATCGTGGAGAGCGCTGTTGGACTAAAGGTAGTGATAAAAATGGTGGTATAGCTTGTGTTCCTTCCGCCACCTCTAACTGGGACGGCCGCTAAAATATAAATTCAAACTGTGGACAACTTAAAATTTGATCTTTCATTCAGGGCAAAGTTCAAGTAAAATACTGCCCTCTATGAAAGGGGTTTGAGCTGTATCGATGGTCGGTGCAGGGAT